>CAZXJC010000548.1:0-7706 GCA_964640885.1 uncultured Pirellulaceae bacterium
ATGAATTTCTCGAACAGACACTCTCGGATTGTCGGCAGCAGGGATTTGTCAGTACCGTGTTAGGAAGAAGACGGGCGGTCCAGGGGATTCGAGATGCCGACGGTCGTGGAAAGTCACGTCAGCGAAATATGCCGGAACGGATTGCCATCAATACGGTGATCCAGGGATCTGCTGCTGACTTGATTAAGCTGGCGATGTTGAAGGTGCATGATCGGTTACAGCAGGAAGGCCTGCAGGCACGGATGTTGCTGCAAATTCATGACGAATTGTTGTTTGAAGTCCCACCGGACGAACTTTCCGCCTTGCGAGATTTATTGGTGGAAGAAATGACCTCGGTTGGGGAGATGGATGTACCGCTGAAGGTCGACTTGGAAGTGGGTGAAAATTGGGCAGAATTCCGACCGTTAGAATAAGGTCTGGGATTGCTTAATTGGGCCAGTCACCTCGGTAGCGGCCTTTTTCCACAGTATAATACGAGCGTATGACAGCGGTAATCAGCGGACTTTCTTGTTCACTTGGTTGATCTGGGTGAGTCCTTTTCGCTACAATAGGTCAACCAAGGATGACCATACCAATCCTACCATCCTGTGTCATCTGCTTTTCACGTTTCATTCCCCTGTCTTGTCAGGCCTTTGTTTCTCGACCATCGCGACGATCAAACCGATCGAGTGTAGTGCGCCGGTAGAGGACTACTATGCCGTACTGGAGTTCATGTTAGTTATCGGGATTGCTGGAGGTGTTGGCAGCGGTAAGAGTTCCGTTGCCAAGCATTTGGCTGCACTTGGTGCAGTGTCTTTGGATGCGGACCAGATCGGTCATGATGTACTAGAGGAAGTGGAGGTGAAAGAGCAGTTGGTTGAGCGTTGGGGTACGTCGGTCATGACTGTCAGCGGACAGGTTGATCGGTCCGCCGTGTCGGAGATTGTGTTTGGCCAGAGGCCAGAGTCGCTCAGCGAGTTGAGTTTTTTAGAGAAGTTGATTCATCCACGGATTGCTGAACGATTAGAGAAGAGAATTAAGGAAATGGAGCAAGCCGGGGAGTTCAAGATACTAGTTTTAGATGCAGCGGTCATGTTTAAAGCAGGCTGGGATCGCTTGTGCGACAAGTTTGTTTTCGTGGAGGCTGCTGAGACAACAAGGTTAACACGATGCCAGCAACGTGGTTGGACAGCCGAGGAGTTTCGGCATCGAGAAGCCAACCAGCAGTCGCTAGGCTTGAAGCGGAGCCGAGCTGACTGGATCGTTGATAATTCGGGGACTCCTGAACAGGCGTTCGAGCAGTTGGCAAAGATTTGGGATCAGCTTGTTAAGCTGCCCTTAGGAAAATGAGAGCGGACCAGGATTTGTAATAGGAACCTGCCATCAACGGCATTCGTTCGTTGGTAAAGAAAGTTTTGATTTGACAGGAGCATGCTAGGAATGACGGAATCCCGCAGTACACGGATGCAGCGTGAAGCGAGTGACGAAACGATTGATCCAGGACCGCCTGAGGTGTCGCTGGAGAAGAATCGGATCGCCATGAATGAGCAACTTGATGAACCGCTCTCGATTGCTGAGGAGCTGGTTAGCCAGGGTTCTGAGCAGCAAGGTGGCGAGTTGGATTCTTACGACGAGTTCAAGGAGGGTGAGGTTTACCTGACAGAACTCCAGAAGCTAACAATGGGAGAACTGATTGAGGCTGGACGGCGAGAAAACGTTTCCGACGTGGCGGGAATGAAGCGACAGGAACTGATCTTCAAGATCCTCAAAGAGCGCGTCAAGATGAACGGGCTCATGTTTGGTGAAGGGACTTTGGAGATTTTGCCGGACGGATTTGGGTTCTTGCGGAGTGCAGATTACCATTATTTGTCTTGTCCAGATGACATTTATGTGTCACCGAGCCAGATTCGCCGTTTTGGTTTACAGACTGGTAACACGGTTTCCGGCCAGATTCGTCCACCCAAGGAAAACGAACGCTATTTTGCCCTGTTGCGAGTGGAAGCTGTCAATTTTGAAGACCCTAATCTGCGTACGAACCGAATCCAGTTTGATGATTTAACTCCCCTCCATCCGGACAAGCGGATCATGATGGAATCGGATCCACTTGATATCTCTACGCGGGTTGTTGACTTGGTGACGCCGATCGGGTTTGGGCAGCGTGGCTTGATCGTGAGTCCGCCACGAGCAGGAAAAACGGTCCTTTTGCAGAAGATGGCGCGTTCGGTTGTGAAAAACTTCCCGGAGGCTTATGTCTTCATGCTATTGATTGACGAGCGCCCGGAAGAAGTGACTGACATGGAGCGCGAAGTTAAGGGATCGAACTGTGAAGTGATCAGTTCAACGTTTGATGAACCACCGGCAAGACACGTTCAAGTTGCCGAGATGGTCATCGAGAAGGCCAAGCGGATGGTTGAGTACGGAGTTGATGTAATTATCTTCCTTGACTCGATTACACGCCTTGCGCGAGCCTGGAATAGTGAATGTCCTCAGTCAGGAAAGGTCCTCTCCGGTGGCCTGGATGCGAACGCTTTACAGAATCCTAAACGTTTTTTTGGGTCAGCTCGTAAAGTGGAAGAGGGTGGTTCCCTGACGATTGTGGCGACCGCCCTGGTTGATACTGGTAGCCGAATGGACGAGGTGATTTTTGAGGAATTCAAGGGAACCGGGAACTTGGAAATCGTACTCGATCGAACGCTGGTCGATCGACGAATTTGGCCGACCATTGATATCAATCGTAGTGGTACTCGACGCGAGGAAATTTTAATGGATCCGGAAGAATACAGGCGAGTGTGTTTCTTCCGGCGAATGTTGAGCGAAATGAATCCTCCCGATGCGATGGAATTGCTGGTTAAGCGATTGGAAAAAACCCAGTCAAATGCTGAGTTCTTGATGAGCATCAAGATGGATTGAGGTTTCTATTCACGTCGAGGAGAAGTTGATGCCGACGGTTTTGCAGGCGGATGGGAGTCAGGTCGAGGGTCGGTTTGCCATCGTCGTCTCCCGTTATAACGAGACGATTACCAGCAAGTTGCTCGACGGCGCTGTGGCGACATTGCACGATCGCGGCATAGCGGACGATTGCATCGACGTGGCTTATGTCCCCGGAGCCTGGGAAATCCCGCTGATTGCCAGCCGCCTGGTGATGACTAGCCAATATGTCGCAGTGCTCTGCCTGGGCGCTGTCATTCGTGGCGAAACAACACATGACAAGTACATTAATCGCCAGGTAACCGATAGTTTAGGGCGCTTGGCGATGGAGTCAGGAGTCCCGGTTGCTTTTGGCCTGTTGACCTGTAATTCCCTGGAGCAGGCGATACATCGGGCAGGCGGCAATGCAGGCAATAAAGGGGTGGAATGTGCTGAGGCAGCACTGGAAATGGTAAGCCTGCTGGCGACCCTGAGCGATCGAAAATAACCACAGGAAATAATTGCAGGCCATCCCATGTCTCGAAGAAGCCGTTCTCGTGAAGTCGCCTTGCAACTACTCTACGAAGAGGATTTGAATCCCCAGCGTAGCGAGGAAGTTTCCTCGAAGTTCCTCACAGCGAGATTGCATCGAGATGAAGAGTTAATTCGATTTGCTCGTGAACTGGTGGAAGGTGTGCAGTTATACGCGGATAAGTTAGATGAGTTGATTTCGAAATATACCAAAAACTGGACGATAACTCGTATTGCCGCAACTGACCGTAATGTTCTACGTTTAGGTGCCTATGAGTTGATCTATACAGATACACCCGGGCCGGTAGTGCTTAATGAAGCTGTCGAGCTGTCAAAACGGTTCGGTGGAAAACAATCTGCCGGATTTGTGAACGGTGTGTTGGATCAAATCTTACACCGTGAAAACAAAGACTAAGCATGCCGAGGGACACCATGGGGCTGCTCGATCGTTTTAAAAAAAACCAGGGCGACGAACCTGTAGGCCAGGAGGCCCAGGCAGAGTCGGAGGGCAATGATGTTCCGGACGAGGCGGCTCCGTCCTCTGAATCGCCCGAAAAAAAAGGTGGCCTATGGTCTCGATTTCGGCAGGGGCTAAAACGGACACGCGCTATCCTGAAGACGGATATTCGGGACCTGCTCAAACGTGAAGGTAGCCTGGTCGACGATGCTTTTATTGAACAGCTTTTCGCGGTGCTCGTTAAAACGGATATGGGGGGCGGCCCGGCAGGTAGCATCTGTGAAAGGGTAAAAGAAGATTTTCGTGGCCGTGTTGTGCAGCTAGAGGAAATCTTGCAACTCTTGCGCACGGAAATCAGAGATCGGATGGATCAGCCAGAAGAGCCGATCAAATTTGCCTCAGAGGGCCTGACCGTCATCATGGTGGTTGGTGTCAATGGATCCGGAAAGACAACTTCGATTGCGAAACTGGCCCATCTCTTTAAGAGCCAGGGAAAACGCGTCGTTCTGGGCGCTGCAGACACGTTTCGGGCAGCTGCCGTCGAACAACTTACCATCTGGGCTGAGCGACTCGATGCTGCGATCGTGACAGGGGAGCAGGGGGGAGACCCAGCCAGTGTAGCCCATCGGACGGTTGCGGAAGCGTTAGAGACAGGAGCAGATGTCTGCATTATCGATACGGCTGGCCGTCTGCAAACCCAGGTTAATCTCATGAAAGAACTGGAAAAAATTCGCCGGGTTATCTCTAACCAGGTACCGGAAGCACCGCACGAAACACTACTCGTGCTAGATGCTACCGGCGGTCAGAATGGGATCAGCCAGGCTCGCGGTTTTGGTGAAGCGGTCGGTTGTACAGGAATTATCCTGGCGAAACTTGATGGAACTGCTAAGGGTGGAATCGTCATTCCCATTCACGATGAATTTGAACTGCCTGTAAAATACATCGGCCAAGGCGAACAGTTAGCGGATCTGGAACTCTTCAATGCAGACCAGTTCGTGGAAGCGTTATTTGCCGACGAGTAACTGACTTGCGCGGTAGTTTCCTCGTTCAAGGGTAAATTCGGCAAATCTTGCCCAGCTAGAAAAATCCCTGTTCCCGGATCCCGAGTGGGTCTAATTGTCTCGGCAGATTCTCTGTTATTGAACTTGTCTCTAAGGACTGCCCGATAGCACGATTAGAATCCGCTTGGTGTGACGCACGGGAGCGTCGAACGGGTTTGCTCGGGTGGTCGTCTAGACGAGCCCTGTGATTCTGGAATTCATCAGCAACGGAGTGCTGTTATGCGAGCGTTACAAGTTACATTAATGAGTGCGTTGGTTTTCAACGTTATGTTGAGTGCTCTTTCTGCTCAAACCTTGCAGCAACCGTCTCAGGTCGTTTCCCAGTTCGGTGTCACTGGGCAATTGGAATCCGTCTTAGTGACTGAGAAGGAACCGCAGCAGCAGACCGGTGCTGTTGCGATCAACTTGAACCAAGACGAACCACCGATCACCTCTCCAAGTGATCTGGATGTTGCTGATACTGACGTTGCCTGTGACAGTAAAACGTTGGGCAAAGATTCTTGTTCTGGGATCACCGTGGGCGGCTGGACACAACTGGGATATCACACGCAAGGTTTGGATGGGTTTATCCGTAGAAGCGCTAACAAATATCCAAATCACTTCCAGGTTCAACAGCAGTGGCTCTACGTCGCCAAGGACGCAGTTCGGGGAAACGGATTTGATTGGGGATTCCGCTTTGATTACGTCTATGGTACCGATGGTCAGGACGTGCAAGCCTTTGGTGGAACTAACTGGGATAACGCCTGGGATCAAGGTGGCCATTACGGACATGCGATTCCGCAGCTTTACCTGGAATTAGCTTATGACCGCTTGAACGTTAAGCTTGGCCACTTCATTAATAACGCTGGCCTGGAGTCGATGCCAGCCACGGCCAATGCCTTTTACTCACACACCTATGCCATGGGGCACCAGCCTCGTACCTACACTGGGGTCGTGGCCGATTATGCGATAAGTGATTCGATGTCGGTGGTTGCTGGCTGGGTCGAAGGCTGGGATACGGGGTTCTCCAGTCATCGAGATGGCAGCATGGTGATCGGTGGACTGGAACTCCAGTTGACCGATGCAATTCGTTTTTCCTACATCGCCGCGAGTGGTGATACGGGGCGGCGCAACGCTCTGTATTCACACACGATCGTGCTGGAGATGGAATTGAGCGATCGTCTGGATTACTCCTTGCAAGCCGATTACATTTCCGAGGTGCAAATCATAGAGCCGGTGGTGCCGATGACAGGAATCACCCAGTACATGAACTATCAATTGACAGATTCCGTTGACCTGGGTATTCGCTATGAGTGGTTGCAATTCCTCGATGAGGTAGATATCTCTGACTTGACCTTGGGCTTGGCAGCCAGCGTAACCCCGAACCTGTTGATACGTCCGGAACTTCGCTGGGATTATGAGGAGGTGATGGGTGGCGGGCTTAACGATTTCATGAGCTTTGGGATCGACGCGATTTTTTCCTACTAGTATTCCCTGCCGGATGTCCAGGCAATCCCTGGGACTTTGCTCGCTACCTGATGCATTGCTCAATTGCGCGACGGCTGGTGCATAGCTGCTATGCAACCGGAAACGGACAAGTTTTTTTTTGTTTCTGGTTGGGTTGTGAGAAATTCGCGTAAGTCCTTTTTCTCGGATAAGTTGCTGAAGCTAGTTGATCCCCTACCAGGAACTAGCAGGTCACGAATTGGCACACCACTTGCTTTTGGTTCTTGCCAAGCTCATTTTGCGCGAGGTAATTGCCATTGCTGGTTTTGCAAGCGGGCATCTCGAACATATGGGCTAGTAAAATCGAGCACTTCGGCTCCTTGAGAGCTGAGATGTAGCCCCCAGGTTTCGACCGGGTGTCCGCCTCACGTGGTCGGAACCGGGGCACTTTTAATCGGCCCAACGCTGTCTATCTAACGTCGAGGGCTTGGCGAGCGCGAGCCGGAAACTGGTTGTCACGGAGAGTAGTCTACTATTGAACCAGTTTCTCAACGGGACTAGATTCTACGTAGCCCGTTTTCACTGACGAAATAGAGGATTTTCGATGAAGCTGATCATCGCCTTTATTCAACCGAGTAAGCTAGAAGACGTTAAAGCTGCCTTGACCGATGTAGAGGTCTTTCGGCTGACGGTGGTCGATAGCCAGGGATTTGGCCGGCAACGGGGCCAGACCGAGATGTACCGTGGGCGCGAATTCACGGTCAACTTGTTGAGAAAAGTTCAGTTGCAGATTGCGGTCAACGACGATTTTGTTGATCGGACCGTAGATGCGATCATGTCGGCCGGCCGCAGTGGTGAGCAGGGTGAAATTGGTGACGGCAAGATTTTCGTGTTACCACTGGAAGACTGTATCCGGATTCGCACTGGTGAACGTGGTAGCGAAGCTATCTAGCCGGACTGATTAGTTCCGGGTTCCTTCTCTGCACCAGCCTGCTGCTTGCGACAGGTTTTCTTAGGGGTCATAGCCTTCTGCGAACGGATTGCGATTGCGCGGCATCCATTTGCAGAGCAGGATTCCCAGCACGTAGAGGCAACATAACGGGATTGCCATCATCAGCATACTGATCGGATCTGCTGGCGTGAGAAACATGGAGAGTCCAAAGATAATTAGGACAGCGATTCTCCATTTTTTGATAAAGGTCTCGATGGAGACCATTCCCAGTCTCTGGATAAAGAGCATGACCAGCGGTAGTTGGAAAGCCAGGCCAAAACCGAGTGGCAGGAAAAGTACAAAACTCATCCATTCACTGATGCGAGGATCCGGATCAATTTCCATCGCGCGATTG
>CAZXJC010000549.1:0-10041 GCA_964640885.1 uncultured Pirellulaceae bacterium
ATTGGTGGTGGCTTTGGTGGCAAAATAGCTGTCTACCTGGAACCGGTAGCAGCAGTATTGAGCCGCAAAGCAGGGCGTCCGGTGCAAATCGTCATGAGACGAAACGACGTCTTTGAAGCGACTGGACCGACACCCGGAGCTTTTGTCCGAGTTAAGCTGGGCGCAACCAAGGATGGTAAGCTGACTGCCGGTGAAGCCTGGCTGGCCTACGAATCAGGAGCCTATCCCGGTGGTATGCTGGGACCTGGTTGCATGTGTGTCTTCAGCTGTTACGACATCCCCAATGCACTCGTTGACGGATACGAAGTTTGCCTAAACAAACCTCACATTAAGGCCTATCGGGCACCGGGAGCCACGCAGGCTGCCTTTGCTTGTGAAAGCGTGATTGATGAACTAGCCAAGGAACTGGGTATCAGTATCCTCGAGCTACAGCAGAAAAATGCAGCCAAGGAGGGAACGCGTCGGGTCGATGGACCGGTTTATCCACGGGTTGGACTGGTCGAATGCCTGGAAGCAGCCGCCAGCAGTGACCACTGGAACACGCCCCTGGAAGGGGAAAACCGCGGCCGTGGGATGGCCAGCGGATTCTGGTTCGGTTGTGGTTTAAAATCAAGTGTAGTTGCCAGTGTCAATTCCGATGGCACCGTGAATCTGACAGAGGGTTCTACCGACATCGGTGGCACTCGAACATCGATCGCTATGCAAATGGCTGAAGTCCTCGGCCTCGAATCAGACGATATCAATCCGCGGGTCGTCGATACCGACAACATTGGTTACACCGATGTGACCGGAGGAAGTCGTACCACGTTTGCTACTGGCCTGGCCGCTTACGAAGCGGGACGGGATCTACAGCGGCAGATGACTGTTCGCGCTGCCGACCTGTGGGAATGCAAACCCGAAGACATTCAGATCACGGCGGGTGTCTTTTCGGCCAACGGAAACCAGGCCAACTTTAAAGAACTGGCCACGGAACTGTTCAAGGCTGGTGAACCGCTGGTCGGTCGGGCAACCGTTGCCCCGGAATGCGCTACCAATGGATTTGGCACTCATATCGTGGATGTGGAAGTTGATACAGATACGGGAAAAGTGACGATCCTCCGCTACACGGCCATCCAGGACGCAGGAAAAGCAGTTCATCCCAGTTACGTGGAAGGTCAACTACAGGGTGGTGCCGTTCAAGGAATCGGCTGGGCATTAAACGAAGAGTATTTCTTTGATGACGAAGGGGAGATGAAAAATGCCAGCTTCCTCGATTATCGTATGCCAACGGCTTATGACTTGCCGATGATCGATACGATTATTGTCGAGGCTGCCAATCCTGACCATCCATACGGGGTGCGCGGCGTCGGAGAAACTCCCATCATTCCTCCACCTGCTGCCATTGCCAACGCCATCCATAGTGCCATTGGGATACGGATGGAAGAATTGCCCATGTCCCCACCACGACTTTGGAAAGCAATTCAACAAAACCAGGATGGTGGCTAATATTGCTTTACTATGGCGACTGTTTTTATCCCTACCCAATTACGGCAATTCACCAACGGCGTTGAGCAATTGGAATTAGATGTTCGTAACGTGCGGCAGGTTATTGAGGAATTGGAAGCCCGTTTTCCGGGCATCAAGCAGGGTCTTTGTGATGGCGACGAACTCTCTCCATCGATCCAAGTTTGTGTAGGACAAACGCTCAGTTCACGCGGCATGATCACGAAAGTAGCAGCCGACAGCGAAGTTCATTTTTTGCCGGCAATCGGAGGTGGATAAGTGGAAATTTTAAAATCAGAAATAGATACGCCAGCTCTCTGCCTGGACCTGGACGTCATGGAAGCCAATATCGCATCAATCGCAGGGACCTGTCGCGAGCATGGTGTAGCCTGGCGACCCCACAGTAAGTGTCATAAATCATCGCTGATCGGACAGAAGCTCGTGGAAGCCGGCGCACTCGGGATTACCTGTGCTAAGCTGGGCGAAGCGGAAGTCATGGCAGCCGGAGGAATCCAGGACCTGCTGATTGCTAACCTGATCGTAGGGCCCGCCAAGATCAAGCGACTGGTCGATCTGCGCAAGATCGCTGATCCGATCGTTTGTATTGACCATATTGACCAGGCGCTTCCCATTAGTGCGGCAATGGCCGAGAGCGGACAACAACTGCGCGTAATCATCGAAGTAGACATCGGCCTGGAACGGGTTGGGGTGGCTCCCCAGCAACCTACCCTGGAACTGGCCCGACAACTCAAAGCGTTACCCGGTATCGAACTGGCCGGCATCATGGGATATGAAGGTCATCTCCTCGCACTGGATGATCCCGAAGAAAAAGAAACCCGCATTCATGAAGCCCTGGATCGGCTAACTCAAACCGCTGACCTGCTGCGAGAGGAAGACATTCCTTGCGAAATCGTTTCCTGTGGTGGTACTGGTTCTTATCTAATCAGTGTCACGCATCCGGGGATTACCGAGTTGCAAGCAGGTGGGGCTATTTTCATGGACCAGTTTTATCGCAACTCCTGCCAAATCAATAACCTCGACTTTGCTCTCACCGTCGTAGTCACCGTGGTCGGACGACCAGCTGCCGACCGCGCCATCATTGACGCGGGGCGCAAGTCAATTCACCAGGACTCCAATCCCTGCGTCATCATCGGCCGGGATGACATCCAAGTTCGTAGTCTGTCCGCAGAACATGGCAACCTGGAACTCGCTCCTTCCGCTGCTGATTTGAAAATCGGCGATCGACTGGAAATGATCCCTGGCTACAGTGATATGACTACCGTACTGCACAACAATTTTCATGGTTTTCGCGGAAACCAACGGGAAATCATCTGGCCGCTGGAAGCCCGTGGCCACCTGCAGTAACGAGATTATTTCCTCGCCCAGTAATCAAATACCAGCACCTTGTCTAAGTGCGGTTTGAGTAAAGCCACGAATGCCTGGTGCGCTTCGTGGGGCAGGTACGCTTTGAGTCCCTCTTGCGTCTTGAACGTCACAAAAAAACAATGCGTGAATCCATCTGCAAGATCTTCCACGCTTACATCGGTTCCCCATTCAAACCCGCTAATCGTGTCAATCTTCTTTGGTAAAGTCCGAAAGGCATCCTCGATGGCCTTCACCTGTTTTGCAGAAGCGCTCTCCTTGAACTTAAACATCACGACATGACGCAACTGCCGCTGGTCCTGCTTGGAGTCTGCCCTCGCTTTCCCTGCTGAGGTAGCAATGCCACCTGTCAACACGCACACTGTAATCATTGACGCCAGGGCAATCCCTGCAATGCATCTCTTCTGCTGGTCCATTGTTCACTTCCCCTGAAAAATAATCTCTCTGGTTGCATCTTCGCTCCGTATTGGTACCTTTGCCCCAAGAACGACCATCAAGCCGTTTCGCATTGCAAAAAGACAACCGTCGCGGATACACTTGTAGCCACGCAAGCGAAGCATCACTTTAGGACAGCGGATAGCATCATGCAACAATCCCACCCAGTTTTCCTGATCCTGCTATCTGTCTCTCTCTGCCTGGGTACCGGAATGGACTTGCCCGCCAAGCCCCCGACAAAAGTTCGTTTCGCAACCTTCAACGCGTCACTCAATCGTTCCCAGAGTGGAAAACTACAACAAGACTTGGAAACTCCTGCTAATCCCCAAGCTCGGCGCGTCGCGGAAATTATTCAACACGTCCAACCCGATGTGTTATTGATCAACGAATTCGACTTTGATCCAACCGGTATCACTGCCGACCGATTCCAACAAAACTACCTGGAAGTCTCGCAAAATGGCAAACAACCGATTCGATATCCCTACCGGTTCCTGGGCCCCGTCAATACCGGTGTACCCTCCGGCATGGACCTGAACGGAGATGGCCAAATCGCAGGACCGGCAGATGCCTTTGGGTTCGGACGCTTTCCAGGACAGTTCGGCATGCTAGTCCTCTCCAAGTATCCTATCCAAGAAGACAATATCCGTACCTTTCAGAAGTTTCTTTGGCGTGATATGCCAGGGGCCAAGCAACCAAGAAACCCGGAAGGTAGCCTGTTCTACAGCAAGAAAACTATGGAACGACTCCGGCTCTCCTCCAAAAGCCACTGGGATATTCCTATCCAACTGGACAAAGGAACAGTTCACTTCCTCGTCGCCCACCCAACACCACCCGTCTTTGACGGTAGCGAAGATCGAAATGGCTGTCGAAACCATGATGAAATTCGTCTACTAGCCGATTACGTCAGTCCTCAACAAAGCCATTACCTGGTTGATGACCAGGGAAAATCTGGTGGCCTCCAGCAAGATGCCCTGTTTGTCATCGCCGGCGACATGAATGCCGACCCCCATGACGGAGATGGCCTCGAGCAGGCTGTCCAACAACTGACCAAGCATCCCCTTATCCATCGGAACATCGTTCCCACTAGCCTCGGGGGACAACAAGCAGCCGCGCAGGGGAAAGCCAATCAACAACATTCTGGTAAACCTGCCCACGACACAGCTGATTTCCCGGATAACCTGCCCGGGAATCTCCGCGTTGACTACGTGCTCCCTTCCAAGACGCTGCAACCGCTAGCAGCCGGCGTCTTCTGGCCCACTTCAGAGCTGCTCAAAGCTCAGCTGCTCAAGGCCTCCGATCACCGCCTGGTCTGGCTCGACGTGGTAAACATTGCACCGCGATGACGTTGGATCCAAGACGCAGCTCGCTGCTTCAAAAGGTCAATCGTCAACTAATTAGAGCTGTCGGTATTTTTTCTATCCTACCTGGACTTACCCAGTTTCCAGACTGGTAAAAATTCCCCAATCAATTCTCTAATAAAATTCAAAGAACGTTGGACAGCGAGTCCATTCCGTGCCGATTGGGGGGAAACAGCCTAGCACGAGAACTAGTGGCAAACTACGCAAACTGGCTTAACTTATCCGGCAAAACGGTCATTTGTTAAGCAATCGTCTGATTTCCACGACTACGAAACAATCATGGAGGATTGTATGGCAACTTCTCCCAAATCTGCCCAAATCATTGGCAAGTTATGGAAGACATTTAAGAAGGACACCAGTAACCGGGAACTCCGCAATCAATTGATGGAGAATTATTTCCCGCTGGTTAAGTACCATGGCGAACGGGTCTGGTCGCGACTACCGGAAGGGGTTGAACTGGACGATTTAATTTCCGCGGGCATTTTTGGCTTAATGGATGCCATCAATGCATTTGATTTATCGCGTGGAGTTAAGTTTGAAACTTATTGTGTTCCCCGTATTCGGGGCGCTATGCTCGATGAGTTGCGTAGCATGGATTGGGTTCCTCGCCTGGTCCGTTCCAAGGCAACGAAGTTAAACGATGCGAATAAGCGGCTCAATGACAAGTTGGGGCGACCGCCAACGGACGTGGAACTGGCAGCGCAATTGGACATCACCATTCCCGAATTGGAAAAGATGGTGCGCGACGCGAGTGCAGTGAGTTTGATCAGCTTGAACAAGAAGTGGTATCAGACTGATAGTGAGAAGGACATCAGTGAAATCGATATCCTGGATGACAAGAAAAGTGAGGATCCAACGCGTCGTGGCCAAAAATATGACCTGTTACGCTTGGTGACCAAGGGCCTTAATCGCAACGAACGGCTCATCATTATTCTGTATTACTACGAAGAACTCACCATGAAAGAAATCGGTGCTACGCTGGACCTTAGTGAAAGCCGCGTGAGTCAAATGCACAGTGGCCTGGTTCAGCGACTGCAACATCAACTGGCCTGGCGACGTCCTGAATTCGCCGCTGGCTAACTGCCTCCGTACTGCACCTGCAGGCAAGTCATTTCAAGCTGCCATTAATCCAACGATTGATGGCAGCTTTTTTTATCTCTCGAGTTTCAACCTGCTGCTAAGCCTGCGGGTTTGGAGTAGGATAGCAGCAAGCCACTGGACGACCAGTTGTTGTCCAGCTTCTGCTTCAGAAACGATTCCCTGATTAATCCAGGACATTACGATGCGCACTCACTACACGTTCCTTGCAGTACTCATCCTCGGTTGTTCGATCCAGGCAATCATTGCTCAGGAGAAACCTGCCAACAGCGAGCAGCCAGAGAAAGAGCCGGCCGTTGCCAAGGCCCCTGCCCTATCGGCACAAGAACAACTCAGTAACTGGCTTGGTGCCCTCCGCTGGCGACCGATCGGTCCGACATCAATGGGTGGTCGCATCGTCGACCTGGCAATTCATCCACAAAATCCAGATCATTTTTTCGTGGCCACAGCATCGGGTGGTCTCTTCAAGACCATCAACGGTGGTGTCACTTTCGAATCACAATTCCAGCATGAAGCAAGTATTTCAATCGGAGATGTCTGCCTGGCTCCTTCGCAACCTGAAATCATCTGGCTTGGTACTGGCGAGAACAATGCTCGCAACTCTGTCTCCTGGGGTGACGGGGTTTATAAATCGACCGATGGTGGCAAGACCTGGAAGAACATGGGGCTTAAAGAATCCTTCCAAACGGGACGTATCTTGATTCATCCAGAAGATCCAAACATTGTTTACGTCGGTGCCGTCGGTCGTCTCTGGGGCAACAATGAGCAACGAGGGATTTTCAAGACGATCGATGGGGGGCAACACTGGGAAAAAGTGCTTTACATCGATGACATGACTGGTTGCATTGAACTGGCTATGCATCCCCAGGACCCTAACACGCTATTAGCCGCTATGTACGAAAGACGTCGAGATCCATTTGATGGTGGTAATCCAGTGAAACGCTATGGAGCGGGGAGTGGACTCTACAAGTCTACCGATGCCGGCGCTACCTGGAAAAAACTTACCGAGGGACTGCCGACCGGGAAACTAGGTCGCATCGCAGTCGACTATTTGCAATCCAATCCAAAGATAATCTATGCCCTGGTTGAATCTGAAGAAATTGGCAAGGCACCTCCCGGCTCTCACCTTCCGGCGTTAATGGGAATTCAAGGTAACTCCCGAGATGGGTCGGCAACCCTGACGACTATCTCCAAGGGTGGAGCCGCCGAGAAAGCGCAACTTAAGGAAGGCGACCTGGTAACAGAAATTGATGGCACACCCATAAAAAACTATCGCGGACTTGTCGACCAGATTCGAGCCCACAAGGCAGGCGACGAAGTGACCGTAAAGTACCTACGAGATGACAAGCCAGCAGAAACCCAACTCACTTTTA
This sequence comes from uncultured Pirellulaceae bacterium, assembly GCA_964640885.1. GTDB lineage: Bacteria > Planctomycetota > Planctomycetia > Pirellulales > Pirellulaceae > JAZADA01. The sequence goes on from CAZXJC010000549.1 coordinate 7,130, forward strand.
CTGCCCGTGGCAGTTCCACCGGGCGCCCGTTTGGAACAAGACTCGGTGGACAAACCGCAAATATTCAATCCAAGCAGGGGCCGGACGGCTTTCAGACGGGTGGGGTTTATAAATCGTGCGATGGTGGAGAACACTGGCAGCGAGTCAACAGTCTCAATCCTCGACCATTTTATTTTAGCCAGATTCGTGTCGATCCAAGCAACGAACAGATCCTCTACGTGTTGGGGATCTCATTGCACCAGTCGATCGACGGTGGCAAGACATTTCGATCCGATGCAGGTAAACGTACTCACCCTGACCATCACGCAATGTGGATCAATCCTGCCGATGGAAAACACATTGTCTTGGGTTGCGATGGCGGACTTAATGTAACCCATGACCAGGCTGCTACCTGGGACTTTATCGACAATCTCAATATCGGCCAGTTTTATCACGTAGGAGTAGATACCAGCACACCTTATCGTGTCTTCGGTGGACTCCAGGATAATGGCTCCTGGGGAGGCCCGAGTGCCACCCGCGGATCGATTGGTCCCACCGAACATGACTGGTTCGAGATTGGAGGCGGTGACGGTTTCCTCTGCCTGGCAGACCCGGAGAATCCGGATTCCATTTATTACGAATCCCAATACGGCAGAATGGGGAGGGTTAACTTGCAAACAGGTGCCCGCCAGCAAATTCGGGCACCTCAAAAGAAAGACCAAGAACTCCGCTTCAACTGGAAAACGCCCTTCCTCCTTTCACCCCACAATCCACGTATCTTTTTTTGTGCTGGAAACCGCGTTTACCGTTCACTCAATCGCGGCCAGGGGCTGGAAGCTATTTCCCCGGACCTGACCAGGACACCCAAGGGCACCTGCACGGCACTAGCCCAATCACCCAGGGACGCCAATCTTCTCTTTGCCGGAACTGATGACGGGAACCTTTGGATGACAACTGATGGCGGATCGCAATGGGAGAAACTGACCGTACCCTTGATTCCTGGTCCGCGCCGTGTGAATTCAATTGAACTGTCACGATTTGAAAGCGGGCGGGCCTATGTTGTCTACGACGGCCACTACTATGACGACGACGAACCTTATGTAATTGTCACCGAGGACCGGGGAACAACTTGGAAGTCGTTACGGCAAAACCTCCCGACAGGAACGACCCGCGTACTGCGAGAAGACGTCAGCAATCCAAATTTACTGTTGCTGGGAACAGAGACTGGAATCTGGGTTTCTCTCGACCGAGGTGACCACTGGAATCGGCTCAATAACAACCTGCCCCATGTGGCGGTTCACGAAATCGCGATCCATCCGACCGCCGGTGAAATCGTCGCGGCAACGCATGGCCGCAGCCTCTGGATTCTAAATATTACGGCACTACGGCAAATGAACTCGCAGGCCTTAAAGCAACCAGTTCATTTCTTCAAACCGCCAACGGCAGTCCTCTGGCAGGGAGCGACCGGTAAGCGTTTTTACGGTTATCGACGGTTCGTCGGCACCAATCCAGCCGCGGGCAGCCAGTTGACCTACGCTTTACGAGAACCGGTCAAACGCGTCCAGATTACAGTGACCGACATCGAGGGCAAAGTCGTTAACCAGTTCAATGGTTCCAACAAAGCGGGCCTACACCAGGTTAACTGGAACCTTCGCCGGCGCAAGCCAAACGGACGAGTCAAATCGGGAACCTACCTGGTCACCCTGAATGCGGATGGCGCAAAAACCGCTCACCCCCTCACCGTGATTCAAGACCCGGTCTATCCGGCCAGCACGTTGACATTCGATGAATCAGAGCGTCTGCGGAAACTTAAGAAAGTGACCGACGACTAACCATCTGTTGTCTCCGCTCAACGGTGACTAAATTTACTCATCCTGTTGCGTACCGATAATGATCCGAGTCGCACCCGAGGAGCGACCACCGATCTTGTTGGCGTTATAGATGTACTGGGCATCCAACGCCTTGCTAATCTGCTGCTCCACTTCGTTCAAGTGAGCGCGACTGTAGGGATCCAGTTTGTCGCCTGCTTTCTTGAGGTACTCTTCGATCCGCGTCTTAGCCGCTCGCAAGTGGGTAAGTGAAAGATTCGAAATCGGTTTGAATGCTTCATTGTTACCCGCACCGGGCATACTCAAATCGATTAGTCGCTTGAGGTGCTCCCGCTGCAAGTTACGTCGCAAACTGGAAATTGCAGGTTGCCGTGCCGTGTGTTGTTTTTGCAGTTCAGCATCCAGTTCGCTCCAGATCGTCTTAGTCAGGCTGTCGAGCAACTCGGGAAGAGTCAAAGCATCCTGATCTTCCGGAACACGAAACTCGTTATCATAAACACGTCGCAAGGTCGTCGGATTCATCACCATGGTCAGTGCCGAGGCCTGTAAACCCATGATTTTGTCATGGATAGGCCAGGCCGCTTCACCGCTCGAACGGCTACCGTGTGAGCCATCCAGCCATTTATCAACCGTCATCTTCTGTAGCAAAGCCGCAGTGAGTCCAAATGCTTTATCTTCAAACGTGTTTTGCACCACGAAATTGAGGGCATCACGCTGCTCCTTGGCAGAAACAACTTCCAGGGGAGACCGATTGTTCTTATCGCCCTTCTAGTCTCGACGAACATGGACTCCACCAATCCAGTTACCCATCATGCTTACGGCTCTCATCTGCATGCTGAGCGTCAATTCATAACCGTACCGTGCCTTGGCCCAGCTATCGCCATCCTTGACAAACTTTTCCAGGATTTGTCCACGGTGAAAATTCACCAGCGCCAGTTGATCCTGTGCATAGGCCAGCGGATTAGCACCAAGGTCGTAACGTCGTGCCAATGGATCAGGCCCTGAAGTATCCTCGTCCGTAGCATATTGCAACTCTGGTTCTGATACTCGATCCAGGATCGGCTTCAAATCACTCGCCTGGGTATAACCATATTCGATCGCCCA
>CAZXJC010000550.1:0-4221 GCA_964640885.1 uncultured Pirellulaceae bacterium
CGCAGCTTTGAACCGATGCTAAACATCCAGTTAGCCACTTGCTGGGCGTTGGCGGGCTTACCAGGACGAGCGGAGGAAACGCTCGTGCAACTTAAAACAGAATATCCGGATGTCCAGTTAAGCGTCGCCGGGAAACGGCAGAGTCTCTTTCGTCAGCCAACCCAGGCCTTGAAGTGGCTGGCAGATCAAATCGGTCCATTTTCCCTGAACATTACCAACAACAGCTGGCCCTTGTTCCGCGGCAACAGTCAGCGAAATCTGCTGAGCAGCGGCAAAGTGCCTTACCTTGATAACCCGCAATGGAAAGTTAGTCAGTCAACCGAATACTTGGGCAAGCAAATCTCCGATATCCAAGCCAGCACGCTGGAAAAAAGGTTTCCCTTGTTACCGAGTATGCAACCGTTGGTCGTGAACGAGACGATTCTCTTTCGCACTCCAACCGAGCTAATGGCCGTGGCACGGAAAACTGGCAAGCTGCTTTGGAAGGCACCCTTTGATGATGCCTTGAGGCACCTGGTGCGACACAACAAGCAACCACTTGATGAAGTCCAACAACAAAGCCTAACACGTGGATTACAGCGACGACTCTGGAATAACCCAACGTTCGGCACCATGAGCAGCGATAGCGAGCAGGTCTATAGCGTCGAAGGACTGGGGTTTGGAGACGTCCAGATTCAACAACGCCTGGTCATTATGACCGATGGCACGCAACGTCTGGATCCCGGTTACTTGAAATCCTACAACACCCTAATCGCTTACGATTTGGAAAGTGGCAAGACGCTTTGGGAAGTTGGTGGACCGCAAAATCGTCTTGCCAATCCCCTCGCCGGCTACTTTTTTCTCGGACCTCCGCTCCCCTTCGGCGGACGCTTGTACGTCATCGGCCTGGAAAATCAACAAACTCGTTTGTTGGAACTGGACGCCAAGAACGGAGCGGTTGTCTGGCAAATCACGCTGGCTGACAGGAATTTAACCGAGGACCTCCAGTCCAGGAAGCAACAAACCCCGTTCGTTCTGCCGCAAAATCGACAATTGAAGAGCGGAGCGACCCCATCGAGTTCTGAAGGAATCCTTGTTTGCCCAATCTCCGACAGTAGTTTTGTTGCCGTCAATCTAACGACTCGTTCCGTTTTATGGATGTACGATGCCGCCAACTCGGAAACTCATCAGACGCAACTCCGGATGAATCCCTGGGGAGCACCCTTAGGGGGAACGACTCCGATTGACGAACCGCAAACGTGGACCGATACCTCGGTCACAATCAGCGGTAATCGGGTCATCCTAACACCCCAGTTTTCCGAAAAAGTCCTTTGCCTGGATTTGTCGAGTGGCACCCTGCAATGGTCATTGCCCAGGGGAGATGGTCTCTACATCGCCGGCATTATCGAGGGCCAGGGCATCATTGTTGGCCGCAGTCACTTAAGTGCTGTCCGCCTCGCCGATGGTTCAAACATCTGGCCCCACCGATACATCGAATTTCCAGCTGGGGCTATTCCCAGTGGACGTGGCTACCTGTCGCCCGGAAAATTTCATCTCCCGTTGACGACCGCCGAAGTGGCCGTATTCGATCTACAACGTGGACGCCTGGAAGCTCGCTCGCATTCACCGGCTGGAATCATTCCGGGCAATCTCGTGAACTGTGACGATTTCGTCATTTCGCAAAGTGCCACCGGCATTTACCGCTTCACTTCCATTGCGAGTCAACACGAAGTCCTGGCTGAACGACTCAAGAAACAATCAGAGGATGCACGCTTGCTGGCTCAAAGTGGCGAGATCCTGCTCTACGCAGGACGCGTTACCGAAGCCGTAGAAAACTTGCGTAAATCCCAAAACCTGAAAGCGGACGAAAACACCTCTCGGTTACTGGCTGCAGCAATCGTGGAAGGACTGCGTGTTGATGACCAGACTTTTCTTGAAATAGCACAGGAACTGGGTCCTGAGTTGGCAAAAGGCCAGCAGGATGCCAGCTTCCTGCGGCAACTGATCCGCATTTACCAGCGCAGTGGCGATCACCTCAAGGCCTTTGACAGCTGCCTGCGACTGGTTAAAACTTCCAGCGACTTGCAAGTATTGGAAGACATCGCCGGTACCCGTCGTGTACGCCGCGACCGCTGGCTGGCCGCCCGCATCACGGAAACCTGGCAAGCGGCAGATGAACCGATTCAACAGGCAATCCTTGAAAGAGTGCAGCCACTACTGGCTGAAATAAAGTTAGCTGATGCTCTGAGCCTGTTTGGAGAGCTCCCCGTTGCTGCTGATCTCCAACTGAAAGCTGCCGAAACAGCTTTGCAGCGGGGAAACCTGGGGGTGGCCGAAAACCTGCTCCAGCGAGTCTGGAAGAACGGTCAGCCCACTCAGCAACGCTTGGCCGTCGCTCAATTGGCAAGTCTCTATCAGCAAGCCGGCAGACATGGTGTGGCGGCGAAGATATACCGTTTGATTGCACGAGAATATCCAGACCTGCCAGTCATCGACGGCAAGACTGGCACCGAGTTAGTGGCCTCCATAGCCGGCAATAACCCGGTAAAACAATGGCTTAACGATCCTCTTAAGTGGCCACGAAAAGCGCCCGTGCAAACCGAAACCAAGACAACCCACTCCACCCGTTACCGGCTTCCAGTAACCATTCGACAGACAGCTGGAGAGCTTAACTCGGCAATCAATATCGACATTGATTCCCAAGGCAGAACTTTGACAGCTCTCAATGGCAACGGTAAACAACTTTGGCAAATAAAACTTGTCACGCCAAAAATTTCGATGCCCTTCATGGGCCCAGCTTACAACCATATCCAGGGTCAATTAGACGGCAACTTGTTTGTAGCCTGGCTAGGAAATCGAGTCTGTGCCATCGATGGCCTCAGTGCATCCGGCAAGTTACTTTGGGATAACCCAACCTGGTCGAACGCTAATCGAATGGCAGCCCGCATGCCACGACCCATCTTCATGGGACAACGCCGAGCTTGGCAGCAAAACAAACTCAAGGCCGCTGAAGCAATCCCCCTCATTGTCTCCTCAACTTGTGTCTGTTACCAGAAAGACAGTCAACTACTAGCCGTCGACCGCTTCACCGGAAAAGTCCTCTGGTCTCGAGACGGTCTTAGTGCAAAGAGCGACCTCTTCGGAGACGATCAATACCTCTTTGTAACACCGGCGGATTCCACTCAAGCAACGGTCTTCCATATTCTCGACGGAGACCAACTGGGAACGCGTGAATTACCTAACCAAAAAGACCGCATGGCCACGCTGGGACGACATATCCTGACCTGGACCAGCAGCCCACAAACGGCTGGCTGGAAACTCTATGATCCGTGGACTCAAAAAATCCTTTGGGAACGCGCCTTCGACCCGGCTACCGAACCAACACTTGTCAATCCTCAAACGATCGCCACCCTGGAACCAGGTGGTCAATTCCGGGTACAGCGCGTCGCTGACGGAAACGTCTTGTTGGACAGCTCGATTCCGAAACCAAAAAAATTCAACAACATTGCCGTCCTGGACGATGGCAGCCAGTTTTTCCTGGCGGTTAACAAGGAAGACGCCCAGGCCAACTTCATTCCAACCTCAAGTAATAACGGACGGCTTGTCGTTAATGGAAAACTGCATGCATTTGATCGTGCCAGCAAGAAACTGAACTGGACAGCAGAAATCGGTCCCCAGTTGTTGACACTCGACCAAAGCCGTAATTTCCCCGTGCTGGTCTTTTCTGTCCAAACCAGGAAGCAGACCGCGCCGGGCAAGTATACTTCCGCCGCAGATGTTCATTGTGTTGACAAACGGACGGGAAAAACCATCTACAAGAAGTCAAACACGTATTCCAATCAACTGGTCGCAGTGGAAGCAAAGCCTACTCAACAAGTAGTCGATCTGAAATTCCGTTCAACACTGGTTCAACTGGATTACAGTGATCGCTCTGCAAAGACCAAGAAAGAACCTGGGCAGAACAAACCACCTCCAGGCAAAGAGCCACAGAAACCTGCTGAACCCCCGGCAGCCACCGAGGAAACACCGGCAGATCGCCTGAAAAATCTCTTTCGCCGCTTGGGCGCTCCTCCGCCGCCTCCGCCAGTTATCCCTTAATAACCAAGCAAAATTTACTAGAAACCGTGGTTTGTAGTAAAAAACGGCTCTTCTTACGGGATAACATTTTCTAGAAGAGCAAAAAAAGTTTTCTTTCTGGAAGGCAGAGCTCTATACTGCACGCAGGTGCATTCGCCTTGACAT
>CAZXJC010000551.1:0-3345 GCA_964640885.1 uncultured Pirellulaceae bacterium
TACCGTCACCGATACGGCAATTAAAGAACACCCTGAATTATTAGAAGAGTATTTTGCCACCATTATTCCACCGGAAGACAATAAGTTCGCCGCGCTTAATTCGGCTGTCTGGTCGGGAGGATCGTTCATTTATGTTCCGCCAGGAGTCAAGATTGAATATCCCCTGCAGGCTTACTTTCGTATTAACGCCGAGAACATGGGACAGTTCGAGAGAACATTAATCATTGTGGACGAAGGTGCGGAAGTGCACTACGTGGAAGGCTGTACGGCTCCCATGTACTCAAGTGAAAGTTTGCATTCAGCTGTCGTAGAGATCGTTTGCAAGCAGAATTCCCGTTGCCGTTATACGACGATTCAGAACTGGGCCAACAACATCTATAACCTGGTCACAAAGCGAGCACTCGCTTATCGAGATGCCACCATGGAGTGGATCGACGGAAACCTCGGCAGTCAGCTGACAATGAAATACCCGGCGGTCTACATGATGGAACCGGGAGCACGCGGAGAGATTCTCTCCATCGCTTTTGCCAGCCAGGGACAGCACCAGGAAGCGGGTGCGAAACTGGTTCATGCTGCTCCTAATACCACCGGTCAGATTATCTCGAAATCGATTTCCCGAGATGGTGGTCGTAGCAGTTATCGTGGCTTGGTTCGAGTTGAAAAGGGAGCTACGGAAGCACGCTGCAACGTAGTCTGTGATGCCCTTATTCTGGACAAGGAAAGCCGAAGCGACACCTATCCTTATATTGAAATCAATGAACAGGATGTGTCGGTGGGACACGAAGCAAGTGTTTCTCGAATTGGTGAGGAACAGTTGTTCTATTTGACGAGCCGTGGCCTGACCGAGGCTGAAGCGAGCACCATGATTGTAAACGGTTTCATCGAGCCGCTGGTTAAAGAGCTGCCGATGGAGTATGCCGTCGAAATGAACCGCTTGATCCAACTGCAAATGGAAGGCTCGGTCGGCTAATTTCCATAGAGTGGACGGGAAAGAAGTGGTGAACGTGGATACGACGGTACCAATGGAACTGAATCAGGCGGCTTTCGATGCCTTTCTGGCAAACCGGGACAATCCCGGCTGGTTAGAGGACCAGCGGCGCGAAGCCTGGGCTGCTTACCTTCAAATGAACTGGCCGGCTCGCAATAGCGAGGAATGGAGCCGTACTGACATTCGCTTGTTCGATGTCGAGAAGTACTCTGTCTTGAACTCAGCTTCCTCTGCTGCTTCGAATGTACAGCCTCAATTAAACCAGGGTGTTGAACTGGCGGGGCAGTCGATTAGCTGCAATGGACTCTCCTCCTTAGTTGACCTGAAAGAAAAGTGGCAGCAACAAGGTGTGGTTTTTGGCAGCCTCGAAGCGCTGGCTGGTCAGCATGATGAGCTGATTCGAACTCATCTGATGACCCGTGCTATGAACAGCCAGTATGACCGTTTTGCTGCCTTGCATGCGGCCTGCTGGGCAGGAGGTCATTTTGTCTATGTGCCGCGTGGCGTGGTGGTCGATGAACCGTTTCACCTGGTTTCCAGTCTTTCCGATGGGCAAGCTGACCTGGGACACACGCTGTGTATTTTGGAGGACGGGGCCGAGGCCACGGTACTGACCGAGACAGTCAGCGAACAGGTAACTGATACCGGCTTGCATTGCGGCGGCGTGGAACTGTTGGTGGCTCCGGGGGCTCACTTGCGATATGTCAATTTGCAGAATTGGGGTACCGGAGTCTGGCATTTCGCCCACCATAATGCCGTGGTCGAACAGGACGCACAACTGCAATGGACAGTAGCTTCGATGGGAAGTCGGCTGGCCAAAGTCAACCAGCATGTCGCACTGGCTGGCAAAGGGGCTCGAGCCCAGGTTAACGGTGTGCTGTTTACCGAAGAGAAACAACACATGTCCTACCACACGCTGCAACATCATTGTGCTCCGTACGGGCAGAGTGATTTTCTTTACAAGGCAGCTTTGCAAGACCGTTCAAGAACTGTCTGGCGTGGCATGATCAAGGTGGAAGAAGGTGCTCAACAGACCGACGGTTATCAACGCAATGATAACTTATTGCTCAGTGATGGGGCGCGGGCTGATTCGATTCCCGGGTTGGAGATCGAAGCAGACGACGTTCGCTGTACCCACGGTTCAACAACCGGTCGTGTTGATGAAGAATTGCTGTTTTATACACAATGTCGTGGCTTTACCCGTACCGAAGCCATGCGGGCTATCGTGACAGGCTTTTTTCAACAGATCTTCGACCGGGTGACCATCGAAAGCGTACGTAATGCACTGGGTGAGGCAATCGCCCAGCGGGTACGCAACTATAACTAGGTCGGCAGGCTCAGAAGTGATCCTCAAGTGCCACGGGACAGAGTGGTTACCAGCAACATCCGGAGCATCTCAACATGTCTGAGTTTGTTAAAGTGGCCCAGGTAGACGACTTGTCCGATCCGGGTAAAGTGATTTTGCCGGTGGAAGACCGCCTGGTTGTTTTGATCCGCAGGGGCCAGGATTTCTATTGTATTGATGACGTTTGTACGCACGATGGTGGAACGTTAGGTGATGGAGAACTCGTGGACTGCGAGTTGACGTGTCCTCGCCATGGAGCGAAGTTTGATATTCGCAGTGGCGAAGCGTTGACCATGCCAGCCACAGAGAATACCCTGACTCACGAAGTTAAGGTTGATGGAGCAGATGTATTGGTTCGGCTTAGTGAAGATTGATTCCAGTATTGTTCTTTGCACAGGATCGTGACATGGCAATTAGTGAAGAAGCTGTTTTCGAAGCGCTCAAAAATGTGATTGACCCGGAATTGTTCGTCAATATTGTCGATTTGGGTTTGATTTACGAAGTGAACCTTAGTGACGGCGAAGAGGAAAAGACGGACGTCCAGATTGACATGACGATGACCAGCCCCATGTGCCCTGCCGGTCCACAGTTGGTCGCGAACAGTAAGCAAGTGGTTGGCAAGCTCGAAGGTGCCGGCGAGAGCGAAGTGAAAGTGGTGATGGATCCACCCTGGACACCCGATAAAATGACCGATGACGCCCGCGACCAGCTTGGTATCTTCTAGTTAGCGAGGCTTCTTCACCAGCAGGGATGGGAGATCATGGAGGTCCTGGTCTACGAATTTTTTTCGTCAGGTGGATCTTGCCGATGGGCACAGCAGGAGCAAACTGCTTCACTGCGGACCGAGGGAGCGGCCATGGTGGCAGCCGTCGCCAATGACTTGGCCCGTCTTGAACACGTATACCCGGTCGTGATGTTGGACCGGCGGTTAGACCAGTTCGCGAGAGTTGAATTACACCCAGGGTGCCAACGGACTTGGGTAGCTAGCGCGCAAGCGGAGGAACAGGCGTTT
>CAZXJC010000552.1:0-2679 GCA_964640885.1 uncultured Pirellulaceae bacterium
ACCGAGAGGATTCTTCGCCAGCAGCTTAAACTCTTTCTCGGCAGCTACCACGAAAACGACGCCATCTTCATCCATGCAGAACATCTTGTCGCCGACGCGAATTGGAGAGCCGGAAAATGCGGTATCAAGCCGCTTTTTCCAATGTTCTTTACCATCCTGGCTGTTAACACAAGTGACAAATCCCTTGTCATACCAGAGGAACAGCAGGCCATCACGAAGCACGGAAGTCGGCACGTAAGGCGCTTGCCGGTCTACGCGATAGGCAACACTCGGCTTGCTGCCGACCCGTATCGCCCCAACATAGTTACCACCGCCACCGGAGCCGGTTGAACCAAAAATTAAATCTCCGTCAATGATCGGTGAACTGACAGTACGCTTGTCAAAAATATCGACTGACCAGTTTTCTTTTCCGGTTTCTGGATCAACACTAAACATCCCGTTACCCGTGTTGAAAGAAATCAACTGGGGCTTTCCGCCGGCTGGCGTGTAAATACAGGGGCAGGTATAGCAAACATTGACACTCAATCGCGGCAAGCGCCAGCGTTCCTTGCCAGTCTCACGATCAAAAGCCATCAGGAAACTTTCTCCTGGCTTTTCACCCGGCTTCAGTTTATTGGCCTGTTGTGAATTGGAAAGGATAACCATATCACGATAGAGGACGGGGGAAGTACCAAACCCATGCTGGCTTTGCCAACGACCCAGGTCCAGGCTCCAAACTTCACGCCCATTGTGGTCCAGAGCCTTGAGCGTCGTTTCTGCTGGAGTTGACCAGGCAACGTAGACACGGTCTGCATCGACCGTCGGAGTTGACGAAGCGAAACTGCTTCGCACATGCAAGTGATGCGATTCCGATGTGTAGTCTTTTTGCCAGATAATCTTGCCTGTATTCGCATGGATACAGAGCACGTAGCGGGTAGCACTTTTCGGATCCGCGCTAATCAGGAAGACCTTGTCACCCCAGATCACGGGCGACGAGTGCCCGATGCCAGGCAATTTCGTTTTCCAGTTAAAATCTTTTTCTGTCCACTTGGCCGGAAACGATTTCAAGGAGCTGACGCCCTGGCCATTGGGGCCGTGGAACCGGGTCCATTCCTGTCCGGTTACAGATGCGGAGGCCAGGAAACTTAACAAAACGAAGAAAACAAATTGCGTCGTCAGGCGTTGCATAGATCGATCTTCCTTTTCAATAGAATTCTCACCGTCTGCACCGTATGTCTTATTCTCTCTCTGTCAAAAATCAATCCTAAATTACGAACTGACCGTTGACCAGTAGTGCCCGGTTAGTCGGACGCCGCGGAAGTCACCCAATCAACAATTCGCCAGTCCATCCAACGCCGGTCGCGATCGACTCCTTTCACGCCCACGTAGCCTAAATGCCCGCCATGCTGAGTTTTGAACAAGCTCAGGCAATCAGACTGCCGGACATCGTTAAATATTTCACTGGGTACCACTGGATCATCGTCGGCAATGAGTATCCTGGTCTCAACTGTAATGGACTTTAACCACGGCCCGGCGCTACTCTGAGCATAGTAGTCGAGGGCATCTTCAAAACCATTGACCTGAGAGGTGTAACAGTCATCAAACTCAAATACGCTGCGGGGTCGAGCGCCAGAGGGAAGATCCTCTGCGGACGGCAGCTGCTGACAACGTTTTCTCACCTGGCGACAGAGCTGGCGGACAAATCGACGATCATAAAAACGACGCTGGGGCCGGCTCAAATTAACCGCGCAGTACTCCAGGTCGATTGGTGGTGCCACAGCAATCACCGACTGCAAGTTCCACGATGTTGACGAGCCAGTTTCTCCGGCCAGCTTCAAGACGGCATTACCACCCAATGAAAAACCAACGAGCACCAGCGATGACTGCGGACAACAGCTGGTCACCCAATCCAAGAGATCAGCGATGTCATCACTGCGACCGGCGTGGGCTGTCTTTATTGACAGGAATTCAGCAGCACCACAACCCCGTTGATCCATACGAAAAACCCGCACGCCCTGCTGATTTAACTTGGCAGCTACACGGACCATGTAACCCGAACGGTGATCACCGCCCAATCCGTGGACCAGGACTGCTACCGGGTCCGACGGTTTCCACTGAGCAGGCATGTCATCATGAACAACCAGCAAGTCACCATCTCTCAACGGCAAGCGGTGTGAGCAAGCAGCGTAGGGAAAGCGGCCTCCGGGCAACAGGTTCCCTAGCACCGTTTGCCGGTGCCGACAACGCATCAACAGGCAGGGGCGAAAGTCGGGAACAGCAGGCTCATTCATTGCGTTGACAAGGCCGGTTATTTTTTCTGTCTGGCTGCTTTTTGATCGAGCTCTGACAACTTCAGCCGTACGCTCATGATATAAGGCGATTGACCGGCAGTCCAATGTCCATAGGTCGTGGTAACAATCGTATCATCAGGCAGAATTTCAACACCTGGATAAGCGCAATCACCACCCTGGTGATTGTCCATCAGTCGTACCCGGTACTCTCCTTCGCGTCCCTTGACGATATCGTCATAGGTGCCCACCCAGGCAACCCAGTCTCCCTTAGTCGGACTCACGTGAGTCGTATCACGAAAACTGATAAACAACCTTCCATCGGAACTATAAACTCCCGTATGACGAGCACCGGTTAGCGACGCGGGCATCTCAACCGGTTTGCTCCAGGTCTTACCCTCGTCGTTGGAGA
>CAZXJC010000553.1:0-2608 GCA_964640885.1 uncultured Pirellulaceae bacterium
TCCCTCCCTTAATCTTAATAGCTTCATCGCGCGGATTTCCCTTATCCAGAAGCACCATGGCGCGAGGTGGTGAGCCGGGATGATTGATCTTCATGCTTTCCAGCTTGGAGATGAACCGTTCGCGTTCCTGTCGCTCCAAGCCACCATTTCTGCGCTTGAGGGCATCGAAGTCTAATTTGCCTGGATTCCCGCTATCAAAAAGTACGCGGCGAATCTCATCCATGTTTTTAGCGTAGTCCTTTCCGAATTGTTTGTCGAATTCCACTCCGAATCGTTTCTGTGCATCCACCATGTTCTCAGGTGGATTCATTTTCTCACCCCGGGCTTCGGCTTGCTTGCGCATTGTGTAAGAGATATTGTTCGCATACAGCCACTGTTTTTTGGCCAACTCAAAGAGAGTGCGGTAGCGACCAGCTACTTCCTGCATGTTCTTGGGACGTGTCCGGAACATGTTGGCCACGTACGGGTTGAGCTGTTTGCCCTTCTTCTTGGCTTTCGGATCGGCATTGGGGATCATTGAAGCTACTTTCTTGTAGCCCTCCTGCAGTTTCTTTCCGTCCTTCGCATACCAAATGCCCAGATGATTGGTTGACACGTTGGAATAGACCTTCCATGGACCGAATACGCGGTCCTGCTCGCTCCGGCGGCTCAGGTAGCGCTGCCAAGTCTCGCCTACAACGGCCTTAAGCTTTAACTTGCTCTTGGCTTTGGGGTTTTTTGTGGTCTCTCGTAATGTCTTTTCAGGAAACCGCTCAAATTCTCCTCGGTTACGGTCCACGCGCTTGTTTTCCGTTTTGCCAAAGGCATCTGTCCAGTACATATACGCGGCGGCATTCTCTTGGGAGTCGTTGTTGACTTTGTACTCCTCGAGCTGGCGGAATGCTTTATGTTTTTCTTCAAGATCCTTCTTTTCAGCGAGGTATTTTTCGTAATCCGGGTTGGTGCTAGAGTAGGAGCTGGAGCCGTCAGTGCCCGTGACTTTCGTAAGATTCTGGATAAGGATCGGCTTCTCTTCCTCTGGTGGTTCGTATGAACTGTTGAGCACGCCGTAGAGAGAGTAGTAGTCGGCCGTGGGAACGGGAGCGAACTTATGATCATGGCAGCGGGCACAGTAAACGGCCAGGCCCATCGTGCCTCGGGTTATCACATCAATGCGGTCATCAATAATTTCGTTGCCGCCTGCTATTTTTGGGCCGAGCGTGAGAAATCCGAGTGCTGCTAAGTCAGACTGTTTGTCTTTTTGACGATCTGCGGCAATCTGTTGGATAAGGAATTTGTCGTAGGGCTTGTCTTCATTAAACGAGTTAACCACCCTGTCACGGTAGGTGTGAGCTTAGATATAGCGTGAGAGGCGACCGCGGCGGGTGTCGTTGCCGGTGGTATCTGCATACCGCGCCACATCAAGCCAATGGCGGCCCCAGCGTTCGCCATACTGTGGGCTGGCAAGCAGGCGGGTCACCACTTGCTCATAGCTCTCCTGTCCGTTCACAAAACGCTGCACGTCATCAAAGCTTGGGGGCAGACCGATGAGATCAAAATAAACACGACGCAACAGCGACCATTTGCTAGCCGGCAAGGACGGCACCATATTTTGTTTTTCGAGTTCCTTTAGCACATAAGTGTCAATCGGGTTCTTGACCCAGTTCTGGAGCTTGCCGTTGAAGACTACTTGAGGGGAGGGAATGGTGGGGGGTTTCACCTTCTGGAAAGCCCAATGGTTCTTGGCTTTCTCCCTATCCTGCTCGGTCTTGATGACTCCAGCGGACTTGCCGCTACGAGGATCAGGTGCTCCACGGCGAATCCAGTTTTCCAGCTCAGCAATATGCGCTTCTGTGGGCGCGTCCTTGCCGGCAGGGGGCATAGGGTCGCCCAAGTCCTTGAGTCTTTTGATCATCAGGCTGTTGCCCGGGTTGCCGGGCACGACCGCAGCACCGTTGGAACCTTCAAACACTGCGCCGGCCTTTGAGCCAAGGTCTAAGTTGCCTTTGGCGGCACCGTCACCATGGCAGTCATAGCAATAGTCGACGAGGATCGGGCGAATCTTCGCTTCAAAATACTCCTGATCTGCCGGAGAAATCGGTTGATCTGCGGCATGGGAAGTGAGTGATACGAAAACGACCGCTATCAGAGCGGTCGTGGTTAAGGTCTTAGTGGAGTTCTCTCGAATATTCTTCATGACGCTAATTCACCTTTCCCAGTTCATATCCAGTCCTCAGTTTTCCAGTCAGGAAACCGTGGGTTAGGCCACAATGCCTTCTACCACAGTCCCGCCTTGCGGCAGCGTGCGCGTGGGTTGAGTGAGACGGAAGTCCCGCCCACCGGTACGGTAGGTCAACTGCTCGTGATTAAAGCCAAGCTGGTTTAAGACCGTGGCGTGAATGTCCTTCACGTGCACCTTGTTCTCCACGGCAGAGCCGCCGAGCTCATCGGTGGACCCATAGGCCATGCCACCCTTAATACCACCACCAGCAAGCACAGTGCTCAGGCCGCGGGCATTGTGGCTGCGACCACCTCCGCCATCCTCAGTTGGGCTACGGCCAAATTCGCTGGTGATGTAGATGAGGGTATCTTTAAACAAGCACCGATCCTTTAGGTCATCCATCAATGC
>CAZXJC010000554.1:0-13762 GCA_964640885.1 uncultured Pirellulaceae bacterium
CAAGTGGTGGTTTGACGAACTCTATGACTGGCTATTTGTCAGGCCAACACATGCTATCTCGAGATTTATTGCTGCTTTCGATCGCGTCGTACTGGACGGGATTTTACATGCCATTGCGCGCGGAACCAAACTGGTGTCCTCGATTTGGGATCGGGTTATTGATCGTTCCCTGGTCGATGGGCTGGCCAATGGCATTGCCCGCTGGACGCATGGCATCGGTCTCTCGCTGCGTGTCGTTCAAACGGGTCAACTGCGCCAATACGTCATGTTCATTGCCTTGGGAACAGTCACCTTGTTCCTGCTCATTAGTTTTTTCTAGTCAAGCCATAATTACAATCGTCTTTAACAGCATTACCTGATACCAAATAGTAACAAGCGGAAATAACGAAATGGACACCCCTTTATTCCTCCTCAGTGCGATCGTCTTCTTGCCAGCACTTGGTGCCTTAGCACTGGCATTTATTCCTGGCAATCGAACCCAGGAAATTCGCTGGTTCACGCTCGTACTCACGCTGCTCGTCCTGGCACTGTGCACCTTTGGCTTGCTGATGCAATTTTCCGTGGAAGAGGGTGCTGGCCAAATGCAACAGGTCTTCAACAAGTCCTGGATTCCTTCGTTCAATATCTACTATTTCATGGGAATTGACGGGATCAGCTTTCCGCTAGTCATGTTAACCGCCTTTATCAGCGTACTGGCCATGGGAGCCAGTTGGTCCATTACCAAGCACATCAAGGGATACTGCATTCTCTTCCTACTGCTAGAAACCGGGATGCTGGGTGTTTTCATGGCCCTAGACTTCTTCCTGTTCTACGTGTTCTGGGAAGTCATGCTGTTACCGATGTACTTCCTGATCGGCGTCTGGGGCGGCCCACGACGCGAGTATGCGGCGATCAAGTTCTTCTTGTACACGCTTTTTGGTAGCGTGCTGCTGCTGCTCGCACTGTTGAATCTCTACATCAACAGTGACCTGGTGGAACTGGCAAAACACTCCGACCTCGCTGGTGGCACGGAGGTGCAATGGGAAAACTTGAATATTCATGAGAAGGTGACCAGTGAGGTTCAGGAATCCGTCGGCAATGCTAACGCCACACCGATCCATACTTTCAATATCCAGGCGATGGCAGCGATGGGGCAACATACGACCCTGTTTAGCGTAAACGTACAGCGAACTGCCTTTCTGCTGCTGCTGATCGGCTTCATCATCAAGGTACCGGCTGTTCCATTCCATACCTGGTTACCCGATGCGCACGTCGAAGCACCGACCCCGATTTCAATGATCCTGGCCGGCGTGTTACTGAAGATGGGCGGGTACGGCATTATTCGAATCTGTTATCCGATCTGTCCGCACGGAGGCTACGACCTGGCTTACCTGGTCTGTGCGCTGGGTGTGATCAGTATGGTTTACGGTGCCTTCGCGGCACTGGCCCAAACCGACTTCAAGCGTCTGGTGGCCTACAGTTCCGTCAGTCACATGGGTTACGTCCTGCTAGGCCTGGGTGTCTGGTCGGTGTCTGGACCGTACTACGACTCCGCTTACTGGAACATGGGCATCAAGGGTGCCATGTTCCAGATGATTGGTCATGGGATTAGTTCGGCTGGCATGTTCTTTATGGTCGGCGTGATTTATGACCGGGTGCATCACCGCAACTTGAACGAATTTGGCGGGCTCTATGGTCGCATGCCGGTCTACACCGCATTGGCCATGGGACTCTTCTTCGCTGGCCTGGGATTACCAGGGCTCTGTGGATTTATCGGAGAAGTCCTGGTCGTTCTTTCGGTCTGGAACTATAGCAAGATTCTGGCAATCATTTCAGCCGCGGTGGTCATCCTGACAGCTGCCTACATCCTTTGGTGTGTGCAACGTGTTTACCTGGGTGCTGAATACCAGGGACCACATGAGGAAGCCTTAACTCCCAGTAACCTCCGTGAGCGACTGATCGGTGGAGTGTTGCTGGCCTGTGCGATTCTCTTCGGCGTCCTGCCTCACCATACGGTGTTGAAATACATGGATCCGACGATCGATCGGCAGGTTGAGGAACTCACTGACTGGACCAAACGGGTCAAGGATCCGCTGGGAAACTCGGCAACGAAGTCACAGGCAGACGAGCAAGCTCAAACAATGGGGCCGTCAGGAAACGAACTCCAGACCGTCTCGATAGCAAATCGTAAACCGGGTCAGACGACGACCAGCCGCGCAGCGGGTGGATTTGCCAAACTGGCGCCACCACCCCCTCCGTTAACGACCGCACCCTGACCTGGCAAGCAAAAGTCCGCGTAATAAACAGTCCTTATAAACCAAGTCGACAGTAGAGAGTTTTTTGGTGAACATTCACGAACTTGTAAGTGATCTGATCGTTAATACCAAGGGAACGGCCGATGGCGGTTTTCTCTCGATCACCCGTGATTCAAGCCTCGGCGCTTTCCTGCCCGAATTGGTCCTTTGCTTGACGATCGTACTACTTTTGACTGTCCGTTTGTTTGACAGTTTGAAGAACTTCAACGTCTTTTGGGTAGCCCTGGTCGGTTGCGTTGCTGGCTTTGTACTGGCGGAACCACTGCGACTCTTCCAGGGAGACGCCATCATTCGGATGGAAATCTTCACTGGCATGCTGGTTTATGATTCCTTCACCATTTACATCAGGCTGGTGCTACTGGGATTCGCAACCCTGTTCGTGATCTTCACACAACTTTCAGGTATCCCGGATCGGGAAGACGCAGCAGACATTTATTCACTGGTCCTGGGGGCCACGCTTGGTATGTGCCTGATGGCTTCCGCCAATCATTTGCTGATGGTCTTCATGGCAATCGAAATGGCAAGTGTTCCTTCCTACGTGCTGGCTGGGATGCTCAAGGGACGACGCCAGGGAAGCGAAGCGGCCCTCAAGTATGCCATCTTTGGGGCAGGTGCCGCGGGCGTCATGCTCTATGGAATTAGCCTGGTTGCCGGTTTGGTTGGTACGGTTCACTTACCGACGTTGGCCGTGCAACTAGCCAATCTGAACCTCGATGCTGGCTCCTCGATGGTATTAGGCCTGGCAGGTTTGATGATTGCAGTCGGCCTGGCGTTCAAGCTCTCAGCGGTTCCATTCCATTTCTGGTGTCCAGACGTTTTCGAGGGAGCTTGTGCTGAAGTTAATGCCTTTTTGAGTATTGCCTCCAAGGCAGCTGCCCTTGCCTTACTGGTTCGCATCGCGATTGGATTTGGAACCATTCAGCCGGCAGGAGTCGAGCCTGGTTCGGAGACAGCGGCACCACAAGCCGTTGCTGCGGCCTCCGATGGACTATTTGCAATTGCGGACGAACCGGTTTCGCCGCCAGCAGAAGCAGACACATCTGCCAGCGACGCGAACTTGGAGAACGTTCGCGCATTTATCAGTAAGTTAATCGCACTGCTGGCAGTCATCACCTGCACGTTTGGCAACCTCGCTGCTTATGGACAAACGAACATCAAGCGGATGCTGGCTTATTCCACCATTGCCCATGCCGGTTACATGATGATGGCACTGCCTCCCATCATGGCCCTGGTTGCAGTTAACGCGGATGGAGCAACTGCTGCCGTGGCTGCTTTAGCAATCTATATTTTCACCTACGTCTTCATGAACCTGGGCGCTTTTGCCATCGTGGCATTCTTGCGTAACAAGATGGGAAGTGAAGAGATTGCAGATTACGCCGGCCTCATCAAGCAGTGTCCGGGCATCGTGATCTGCCTGGCCTTGATGCTATTCAGCTTGGTAGGCCTTCCTCCGCTGGCTGGCTTCATTGGTAAGTTTGCAATTTTTGCGTCACTAGCAGATGGCTATACAGCTACCTCTCAAAACTACTTGCTGTACTTGCTCATTATCGGGGGGCTCAACACGGCCATCAGCCTGTTTTATTACTTACGCGTGATCAAAACGGCCGTCCTGGATGATCCAGTGGAAGGTCGCGAGACGGTTTCACTGCCACTACGGTCCGCCACGGGTATCTATATCATCGTGCTAACTATACCAACGGTGGTCCTAATTGCCTGCTGGAATCCCCTGTACGATTTTGCCAAGGCGGCGGCTGATTCCCTGTTTTAATTGACCACCTCAGGCGGTAACAACTCGCTGGTAACTATCACATGAATGCGACTGAAACCAACTCAACTCTCAATCGGCTGCGAATCACCCACACTCGCTCCTTTGCCGCCTATGTGTATTATGCTGCCCCCTGGATCCGCAAGGGATTTCATGGAGCGGCCGATGTCCTGGAAATCATGGGGAGCGAAGTAGAGCGCATTGCAGACCAACTGGGAGAAATGATTCTCGATAACGGTGGCGAGATTATTGCCGGTGAGTTCCCCATCGAGTTTACGGGGCTCCATGACCTCTCCGTAGACTACCTGTTGGGCGTAATCATTGATCACCAGGAAAAAGCTATCGCAAACATCCAGGAATGCGTCACTCAACTCGAGGCAAATCCCCTCGGGCAAGCACTAGCAGAAGAAGCGCTGGGCGCTGCCAAGGGTCATCTGGACTCCTTGCAGGAACTGATCGCGACGCAATCGGATGCTTGATCGGCCTGCTGCTGGTAGCACTAGCTCGACCAGGAATCTCGTCAGCAACTCCGCTTCAGGGTGACCCATGAACCTGTTCGATACGCATGCCCACCTCGATGAGGAAGCGTTTCAAGACAACCAGGCCGAGCTCGTAAAACGTGCTCAACAGGCAGGGGTCTCAACGATTATCACTGTCGCCACGACGCTCGCTTCCAGTCGTCGTTGCCTGGAAATTGCCAGCCAGTTCGAGCGGGTCTTTCCCAGCGTCGGAATCCAGCCAAATTACTGCGCCGAAGCAGCAGAGAACGACTGGGACCAGATTGTCCAACTAGCTCAGTCCAGCGAAGTGGTCGCCCTGGGAGAAACGGGACTCGATCGCTATTGGGATCATACCCCCTTTGCACAACAACAGGATTATTTTGACCGTCACTTGCAGCTCTCTCAACAATTACAGCTTCCCTTTATCGTCCACATGCGTGAGTGCGGAGAGGATATCGTCCAAATGCTGCGAGAGGCCCGCCAGCGAGGTCCTCTGCAGGGAGTCATGCACTCGTTCACGGGAGATGCCGCCCTGGCCAGCGAATGCCTGGAACTGGGGCTCTATATCAGCTTTGCAGGTATGGTTACCTTTAAGAAGTCAACTGATTTAAGAGGAGTAGCTGCCGACATTCCGGTTGACCGGTTGCTGCTGGAAACAGACGCACCCTACCTCTCGCCTCACCCTCATCGTGGCCAGCGGCCCAACGAACCGGCCCTGCTGGTTCATACGGCAACCTGCCTGGCAGAAGTGCGCGAGGTTCCGCTTGAAACACTGGTCCAACAGACCACGGCCAACGCCTCTGCGCTCTTCCAACGAACGGGCCAACCGGCGGGTTAAGAAGAAACTGGCAAGCTGTCGGCCCGAGCAGACCGCCCCGTGTCTACCGGCTTTCCTTTATGGTAGGTTATTTTCTAAGCAAACTTTTGACAAACCAGCTCAACTGACTTTTTCGAAGGAAACTGATCATGGTGAAAACTGCCAGTACAATGTTGCCCCTGGGGACCACAGCTCCTGACTTTTCATTAATCAACGTAAACGGCCAGACCGTTTCCCGTAGCGATTTCCAGGATACCAAGGGACTGCTGGTAATCTTCATGTGCAACCATTGTCCGTTCGTAATTCACCTTGCCGATCAGTTGGCCCAGTTTGCCCGGGATTATCATGACTCGGGCTTGGCCATTGTCGCGATCAGTTCCAACGATGTCTCCAACCACCCCCAGGATTCTCCTGAGCAAATGGTACACGAGGCGGAACAACGGGGTTACATCTTCCCGTACCTGTATGACGAAGAGCAGCAAGTGGCCAAGGCCTATCACGCTGCCTGCACTCCTGACTTCTTTCTATTCGACGGAAATCATCAGCTAGTCTACCGCGGCCAGTTTGATTCCAGTCGCCCGGATTCGGGAATCCCCGTCACCGGAGAAGATCTACGGCAAGCCGTCGACGCGATGCTTGCCGGTCAGCCGGTTTCAGAGGACCAGAAACCGAGCCTCGGCTGCAACATCAAGTGGAAAGAAGAGCAGGCACCCGACTATTTCAATCCAGCGGGAGTTTCCTAGGCCTGCCAGCAGTGCCTTACAGGGTCGCCATACAGGGTCGCCTTACTGGGTCGCCTTACTGGGTCGCCTTACTGGGCCGAGGGAAAATCAAGCATGATTTTCAGGCCGTTATCACCGCGCGCGTGATACTGGTCAAACGCTTGCTGAATGTCTGACAGCGGATAGCGGTGTGTAATTAATGGTGAAACGTCAAGGCGTCCCTCGGCAATCCATTGCATTGCCAGCGGAAAGTCCGTGGCAAAATCAGGGCCCACACTGGTCACAACCTTCTGTCGATTCCAAAACAACTTGCGCCAGTGAATCTCTTGAATCACGTCCATCGGGACCCCGAAAAAGAGAATCGTACTGTCCACTCGGCCCAGGTCAACGCACAGGTTCAATACCTGTTCGGTGTGTCCAACAACTTCAATCACCAGGTCCGCACCCTGGCCATCGGTCAAACTCTTCACCGCCTCAACGGGATCGACTTCGGAAGAATTGATGACATCCGTTGCTCCCATTTTCAGACTGGTGTCGAGCCGATAGCCCAGCTTGTCGATGGCGATAATCTGTCGAGCACCGAGGTTACGGAGCGTGGCACAGAACAACTGGCCCATGGGCCCCTGGCCGATCACGACCACGCTCTGTCCCAGCACGGGCGGAATGCGCTTCATCGCCAGGATCACGGTTCCCAGCGGCTGGGCCATCAAGGCGTGATCCTCGGGGGGCCGCGGGTCAACCGGAATTGCCCGGTTTTCATCCACGACGTATCGTTCCCAGAGGCCGTTTTGATCTACGGGGATGCAGAGCACCCGGTCATTAACCTGGTATCGCTCTCCGTTGGTCGCAACAACGCGGCCAATCATTTCATGCAGCGAATGTCCCAACCGAGGCTTATACTCGGGGTGTTCCTGCTCAAAAAAGAGCATGTCGGATCCGCACAAGCAGGTTAGCTCCGGTTGAAAAATAATTTCACCGGATCCATTAGGATCTAGTTCCGGTTCAGGAACATCGACCAGCCTAATCTGTTTCGGACCGTATATTTCTCCTGCCAGCACCCTGTCACCTCCTTAGCTGATTACTTCACTTGTTATTTTTGCCAGCGTTTCCAGGCCAAACCTGGCCGATCAACGCGAAACTGAACCAGTCGACCGTGTTCCATTTCGGTCACATACGCCGTGCAACCATCAGGACCACCAAAGCAAATATTAGACGGTTTACTTCCCAGCACGGGAATCTCCTTGAGAATCTTTCCCGCCGGGGTCATTTTAACAACAGTTCCCTTACCATGACGCGTGATGTAGAGATTCCCATCCACGTCACAGCGCATCCCGTCGAACCCGTGATCGGGAAACTTCTTGATCAACCGCTTATTTTCCAACTGGCCCTTGGCTGTAATCGTAAAAGCCCAAACATTGCGTTGTACGCTTTCATTGACATACAAGGTTTTCCCGTCAGGACTAACTTCAACACCTTTGGTTGTTCCCAGCTTGCTGGCCAGCAGTTTCACACCACCCTTGCGATCAATACGCCACAGTTGGCCTGTCCCCGCTCCCCAATTAGGATCACTGGCATACAAGGTACCGTCCGGACCAATCGTCAAATCATTCGGCTGGTTCATCTTGGCTTCATGGGCCAGTACGCTGATCTTCTTGGTCTTCAGATCGACTCGCAAAACGTTGTGCCCGGTGTAATCGGCCACGAACATTTCTCCCTGCTGGTTAAAACGGATCCCGTTTCCCGTACTGCCCGCAGGCAAATCAACAAACAATTTCGCCTGGCCGGCGCCAGTTACCTGGCCAATCGTACTTTGCCGGGCAAAATTAACGGCATAGATATTTCCCGCCGCGTCACAAGCCGGCCCTTCAATACCACCGGTAAACTGGTTCTTCGCCGTTAGCGGCCGAGCAACGAACAGAGGCTGCGCCTTCTTGTCAGCCGCCGCAGCCTGTTCCGCTTTATCAGCGGCAACGACCGGTACAAATCCTGGCCAGCTCAGAATGCCAAGTAACAAGGTTGTTAACAAATAGAGACCGTTGTTTTGTTGAGTGATCATCAATCAAATCTCCCTTAAAAGACAAACGACGGGCAAAAGGTCAGTGTATCGGTTTGAAAACCTGTTCAACAGCAGACCGACAAAGAAAAATAGCGTCCTGTAGCTGCCAGGTATGAGTAAGACCAGCTAAAAGTCGTGCGACGGGTTGTCGATTCAGGCGCAACGGGTCGCTATGATAGATCTCCATCCCTGGGGCCAGCCAAGTCGCTGCCAAGCCGCTGGGTGACTTCCAGAACCCTTAACGAGAAGGTGAAATCATGAGAACTGCTAAGCTGTTGCTGATCGGCCTGACCCTGGCAACCTGTCAGCTGCCCTTTTCGGCCGCTGCACAAAAGACGGCTCTCTATGAATCCATTAACCGGCGTGGTCCAGCCGACTGGGAAACGGCCCTGAATATCTGGCGGTGGGCGGAACCTGGTTACCAGGAGACCAAGTCCTCGCAATTGCTGGCCGAAACACTCACCGCAGCTGGCTTCGAAGTGAAGCGTGGAGTCGCCAAAATTCCTACTGCCTTCACGGCAACCTATGGCAAGGGTCAGCCGGTCATTGGAATCCTCGGCGAATACGATGCGTTACCCGGGCTGTCGCAAGAGGCCGTTCCCTATCGCAAAAAAGCAGCCGGGAATGTCTACGGCCAGGGTTGTGGACACCACCTGTTCGGAGTCGCTTCGGCATCAGCAGCGATTGCACTGGCCGAACAGATTAAAGCTGGAAAAATAACAGGTACCGTCCGCTTCTATGGCTGTCCTGCCGAGGAAGGGGGAAGCGCCAAAGTCTTCCTGGTGAGAGCAGGATTATTCAAAGACTGCCAAGCTGTCCTGCACTGGCATCCCAGTAGCAGGAACGCAGCCGGGGATCGCAGCAGCCTGGCCAGGAACGCGGGCAAGTTTCGATTTCACGGTAAAAGTGCCCACGCGGCTGGATCGCCCGAAGAAGGTCGGTCTGCGCTCGACGCCGTAGAACTAACCAATCACGCTGCCCAGTTACTACGGGAACACACTCCCTCCGATACTCGCATCCACCATGTGATTACCGCTGGGGGATTAGCACCGAACGTCGTCCCCGATTTTGCTGAGGTCTATTACTATATTCGCCATCCCAAGTCAGAGGTCGTCCGTGACCTCTACCGACGCCTGGTCCTCTGTGCTCAAGCCGGCGCGTTAGCAACCGAAACAAAGCTAGAGATCGACTTCCAGGGCGGGATCCTGGAAATCCTGCCCAATAACATTCTGGCACAGGTGAGCATGGCTAATTTGAAAGCGCTCAACGATCTCACTTATGACGCCGAGCAGACGAAGTTTGCCAGCCGTTTGCAGCAAAGCCTGGAAAACCCCAGGCCACTCGATTCCATTAGCGAAGTCATCGATCAGGGTGGAACCGTCGGCATGGGATCAACCGACGTCGGGGACGTCTCCTGGGTCGTTCCCACGACCGGTTTCAACACCGCCTGTTTTGTACCAGGGACACCTGGACATTCATGGCAAGTCGTCGCTTGCGGCGGCACCTCCATCGGTCGCCAGGGAATGAACCTGGCTGCCCGCGTACTGGCGGCCACAGCCTGGGACCTTTACACGCAACCCAATCTTTTGAAAGCGGCCCAGGCAGAGCACCAGCAACGACTGGGGGATGGTCAGTACCAGACGCTGATGCAACCGGATCAAAAACCACCTCTCGACTACCGTCGGCCGGCTACAGCCCCCTGAGTTCCCAATTTACCGGCAGGCCCTTTGGAGTCGTGCTCAAAGATCGCGGAAAAACCTTTCTTTATCGGGTCTACCTGCTTGACGGAGCGCTCCTGACTCCTTAATCTTAATATTTGCTTATCTAATCCTGCTGTGGCAGTGTATTTATTTTCTTAATAGTATGTGACCTTCAAGGCGAAAGGGATTTTGCGAGATGCACGTTAAGTCTCTGAAGGTCTTTTGTGACGTGGTGAGCTGCCGCAGTTTCTCCCGCGCAGCCGACGAAAACGGCATTTCGCAGTCGAGTGCCAGCCAAACGGTGCACCAACTGGAACAGCGTTTAGGAGTCCAGTTACTGGATCGTTCTAAGCGGCCCTTCGTCCTGACAGCCGCGGGCAAGTTGTACTACGACGGGTGTCGTAAGTTTGTCCAGCATTTAGAAACTCTCGAAGAAGATGTCCGGGCATTACAACACGAAGTCGCTGGTCGCGTTAACGTCGCTTCGATTTATTCAATCGGGATTGGTTACATGGATCAGTTCGTGAAAGACTTTTTGCGGCGAAATCCAAAGGCGAATGTACGGCTGAGCTACCAGCATCCCAGCCGGGTTTATGAACTGGTTGAAAACAACCAGGTAGACGTGGGACTCGTCAGCTACCCAAAAAGCTCTCGAAATATTAGTGCCATTCCCTGGCGTGACGAAAAGATGGTTTTTGTCTGCTCGGTTGACCATCCACTGGCTCAACGAAAATCTGTCAAGTTAACTGACCTGCAAGGGTTGGACGTCGTGGCTTTTGATGAGCACCTGAAAATTCGTCAAAAGATTAATAAGGCACTGCTGGCTGATCGAGTTGATGTCAACGTGACCATGGAATTCGACAACATCGAAACTCTTAAGCGAGCTCTAGAAATCAACGCCGGTGTCAGTATCCTGCCCGAGCAAACGGTAACCCGTGAAGTCAAGGCGGGAACTTTGTCTACGGCAAATCTGACCGGCAACAGGATGGTGCGACCGGTGGGCATAATTCACCGTCGTGGTTTCACCTTCGGTAAGACAGCTAGTGAATTCATCCGCTTACTTCAGCAACAAACAAATTTAGACCCTATCCCGTCACCGACGGGAACAACCAGCAAGGATCAGCAGAGTACTGCTGAGATTATTGCCAACTAACAAGCCAATCATGAAACAGAACAACCCCCATACATTTCCTGAAAAACAGGGACTCTACGATCCCAGCAACGAGAAAGACAGTTGCGGCGTCGGCTTCGTAGCCCACATCAAGGGTGCTCGTAGCCACCAGACCGTGCTCGATGCCTACCAAATCCTCATGAACATGGACCACCGGGGAGCCTGTGGATGTGAACCTAATACGGGTGATGGTGCGGGAATTTTAACCGGTTTGCCGGAAGAGTTCCTGGCCAAGGTAGCGCGTGAACAATTCCAGGCAGAATTACCAGCAGCCGGACGCTTTGGAGCTGGTATCGTCTTCCTCCCCACGGATGAAAGCGAACGCCAGCAGTGCAAGAAAGCGGTGGAACGGTTAATCGAGGAGTTGGGCCAAAAATTTGTCGGCTGGCGAGAAGTTCCCACAGAGCCGGACCAGGCTGACATCGGTCCTACTGCCCGCGCCGCGGCACCGGCCATCGAACAACTTTTCGTGGCGGCCGCCGACGGAGTCGAAGGGGACGTTTTTGAGCGACAGCTCTACCTGATTCGCAAGCGTGCCAGTCACCTGTTGCGAACCGATACCAGCTTGCAACAGCGTTCCCTGTTCTACATCTGCAGCCTCTCTTCCAAGGTGATGATCTACAAAGGGATGCTGACACCCGCACAATTGCTCCCCTTCTACTCGGATTTGAATGATCCCGATTACCAGACACACTTGGCGATGGTTCATTCCCGGTTCTCGACCAACACGTTTCCCAGCTGGGATCGTGCTCAGCCAAACCGTTTCATGTCACACAATGGCGAGATCAACACGCTGAGGGGAAATATCAATTGGATGCAGGCCCGCGAAGGGCTGATGCAGTCGGAACTGTTTGGAGATCAACTGGAAAGCCTGTTCCCAGTGGTCGAACCAGACTGTTCCGATTCCGGCACTTTTGACAACGTACTGGAATTCCTGCTGATGACCGGACGCACGCTGCAGGAATCAGTCATGATGATGATTCCCGAAGCCTGGCAAAAGCATGAATCGATGCCCGAAGCGAAACGGGCTTTCTACGAATACCACAGCTGCATGATGGAACCCTGGGACGGTCCCGCATCGATTGTCTTTACCGATGGCCAGTACATCGGAGCCGTGCTGGATCGTAACGGTTTACGCCCCAGTCGCTATTATTTAACTCACGATGACCGGGTAATCATGGCCAGCGAGGTAGGTGTCCTGCCCGTCGATCCCAAGCTGGTGAAATACAAGGGACGATTAAAACCTGGCAGAATGTTTTTAGTCGACTTTGACCAGGGAGAACTGATCGCCGACAAGGACCTCAAGACTGACTTCTCCGAACGGCGTCCCTATGCTCAATGGCTCCGGAACCAGCGGATCACGCTGAGTGACCTTACCACCGACACTCCCGCCGCCGGCCTCGATGAAGAGACGGTACTGGCACGCATGCAGGCCTTTGGTTTTACGCTCGAGACCATCCAGTTCATGTTATTGCCCCTGATCGAACAAAAGCGGGACCCTGTCGGGTCCATGGGTAATGATTCTTCGCTGGCCTGTCTCAGTGACAAGCCACGAATGCTCTACGACTACTTCAAGCAGTTGTTTGCCCAGGTGACCAATCCGGCGATTGACTCCATCCGGGAAGAAATCATCATGTCGCTGGAATCCTACATCGGGCCGGAAAGCAACTTGCTCGAGTCCGCAGAGGGGCATGCCCATCGACTACTGATTCCACATCCGATCCTCACTAACCAGGAACTGGCGGACATCAAGCAGATGGACCACCGAGGCTGGCGATCCTGCACGATTGACATCACGTTTGAGAAGTCTGACGGTAGCGCCGGAATGCTCAAGGCAATTCAACGTATTTGCCAGGAGGCAGAGCAGGCCATCGAGGACGGCTATAGTATCCTGGTCCTCTCCGATCGAAATATTGGATCAAAACGATTACCGCTCAGTTCGCTGCTCGCCTGCGGTGCCGTTCATCATCATCTCGTCAAAGGAGCTTTACGAACCCGCATCGGTATTGTCCTGGAGACAGGCGAAGCGAGGGAAGTCCACCACCACTGCCTACTGGTCGGCTACGGCGCCGATGCTATCAATCCCTACCTGGCCTTCGAGTCGCTCTGGCATGCCCAGCAGCAAGGCCTTGTTAACCCGGACGAATTTGACACTCCGGAAAAAATCGTTGCCGCTTACCGCAAGGGTGTCGCCAAGGGAATGCTCAAAGTGATGGCCAAGATGGGCATCTCGACACTTCAGTCTTACAAGGGTGCACAGATATTCGAAGCCGTGGGGCTGATGGATGAAGTCATCGACCTGAGTTTCATCGGTACGCCGAGCCGCGTACAGGGAGCCAGCTTGGAAGTGTTGAGCGAGGAAATGGAACGACGACATCGCCTGGCTTATCCTGATCGACCCGAAGACATCCTGCCCACCCTTTCCAATCCGGGTGAATTCCACTGGCGAGCCGAAGGGGAACGTCACATGTGGGATCCCGAGTCGATTGCCGATGTCCAAATGGCAGCCCGCGAGAACAACGCCGATGCCTACTGGCGCTTTTCGCAACACGTCAACGAGGATGCCCGCACCCGTTGTGCCTTGAAAGGCTTGTTGCAATTCAAGGAGGGAGTTAACGGGGAACCGATTCCACTCGAGGAAGTTGAACCAGCCAGCGAAATCGTAAAACGTTTCTGCACAGGGGCTATGAGTTTCGGTTCCATCTCGGCAGAATCCCATGAGACCCTGGCGATTGCC
>CAZXJC010000555.1:0-2675 GCA_964640885.1 uncultured Pirellulaceae bacterium
GGAAAAATTGTCGTCGGCGTGCCTTTCTATGGACGGGGTTGGACTGGTGTTGCCTCAACCAACTAAGGATTGTTCACGGCATTTGGAGGAGTGGCCCGTGGTACGCAAGAAGCGGGCATTTATGAGTATCGTGACTTGGTGAAGAACCATGTGCGGCCAGCCATACGAAACTGGCATCCGCAGGCCTAGGTGCCCTGGCTTTATGATCCGGCCAAGCGGACCATGATTGCCTACGAGGATTTTGAATCGGTGGCTTGGAAAGTGAAGTACGTCCAGTCGCAGAAACTGGGCGGTATCATGGCCTGGGATTTAAGCAAGGATGCCACCGGTCCTCAATCCCTGTTGCAGGCCATTCGCAAGGGTTTGCCGCGGCCAGGGAAGTGACCGGTCTGGAGCTGTGCAGGTCCAAGAAAAAAGAACAGCCGCGTCTTTGACACGGCTGTTCTTAGCGGTAAAAAATCCGCTTGATTGGTGACCCAGTCTATTTCACGGTACTGGGGAAGTTTGCTTCCTTAAGAGCTGCGACCGCACCGTCTGAATCGAACTTGTCGGGATCAATGGTGCAAGTTGCTGTTTTGTTTGGGAAATCAACCTTAACATCGGTAACACCGTCTAAGCCTGCGAGTGTCTCACGGACAGTCCCTCCACAGACGGTCGCTCACGTCATGCCGGTAACATCAAACGAAACTTGATTTCCAGCGACTGCTGGAGTCGTGGAACTCGATTCTGTATCGGAACCACCGCAGCCGATGCTAAGAGCGGTGACTGCCAAAAGCATAAAGAGAAATCGCATGATAGATTGTTCCTTCTTTGAAATATCCAGTTTGAAATACTTGTTACGGTTGAGCGTACACCATCTTATATCGCTACGCCCTTGTTTCTATCAAGAGCAGATTGGCTGTTACGGGTTACCGTAATCTCGCCTTGAGGAAGCAATTGTACCAGAAAAGTGAAGTCATTTTTAGGAAACGAGTCGAAATCTGTGGGAATCGTCTTGTGGAAGGTTGTCCCCGGGTGTGGTAGCTTCGGAATTGAGGGTTCGAGTTCTAGAACTGGGTTTTGTGAGTTGCGAGAGATGGTACGAATATTATCGATGAAACGAAGGTTGGAAAGCGGTTTTGGTCGCCTGGTGATACTGACGGGAGTGATTCTCCTGCTAATAGCCGGGTTGGCTGCTGCACCGCCTGCAGAGAGGGCACCGATGAAGAACCAGAGACAGCGTTGCCGAGAACTAGGGATCACGATTGGTGTATTGCCCCCCGGACCACTCAATGCAATTACCGATGTGGACGGTGTCAGAGTTGGCCATCGAACGCTGATGAAAGCTGGACAGGTTTGCACGGGAGTGACTGCTATCCTGCCGCATGGAGATAATATTTTTCAGCAAAAAGTACCAGCGGCGATCGTGGTTGGTAACGGTTTTGGGAAACTGGTAGGAGTGACCCAGGTCCGCGAACTGGGTTTGCTGGAATCGCCTATTCTATTGACTAACACGCTTAGCACGTTTGCCGCGGCGGATGCAGTAGTCGCCCACATGTTGCAGCAACCCGGCAACGAAAAAGTGCGTTCTATTAATCCGGTGGTGGGAGAATGTAATGATGGATTCCTCAACGATATCCGTGCTCAGCACGTTAAGCGGGCAGATGTCGTGAAGGCACTGACCGAAGCTCGAACAGGTGCCGTGACCGAAGGTTGTGTCGGTGCCGGAACGGGAACACGTTGCCTGGGCTGGAAGGGAGGAATTGGGACAGCTTCCCGACAGCTTCCCGAAAAGATCGGTGGCTACACGGTCGGAATACTGGTGCAGACGAACTTCAACGGTATCTTGTCGGTAGCCGGAGCGCCGGTGGGCCGAAAACTGGGTCGTTATTACCTGAAGGAGATCAGCGAAGGGGAACGGGATGAGGACCGTGGATCTTGCATGGTCGTGGTGGCCACCGATGCGCCAGTGGATGCCCGTCAATTAGAGAGATTGGGAAAACGGGCGCTACTCGGCCTGGCGGCTGTCGGTTCACCGATGACCCATGGTAGCGGTGATTACGTGATTAGTTTTAGCAGCGATCCTCGCTTGCGTACGCTGCATGAACCTAAGGGTTCGGTTGAGCAGCGACCCAGGTTGCGAGACGATGCCCTTTCCCCGATGTTCCAGGCGGTCCGCGAGGCAACCGAAGAGGCCGTTCTTAACAGTATCTTCATGGCGACCACGACCCGTGGGCATCAGGGTCGCGAAGTGGAAGCGATTCCCTTACAGCGGGTTGTCGAGATTTGTCGTGAGCATGGTGTTTTGGGTAATTGAGTTCTCGCTGCGGATGGGAAATTTGGCTATTTGCTGAATTCTTCTTCTTTTGTCCGATTTATCACAGTATCGGTTGAAGTTGCCAGGGAAAACTGAGATGATAAACGTAGTGGCTAGTCCTTAGGGATTAGCATCTAAAGTTTTCTGATGTAACGGAGGAAAAGAGATTGACGATGAGAACTTCAGCAACGATGGGAGTACTTGTGCTCTTCGTGCTGGCGGCTTCCGCAGTGAATGCAGCCGAGCGCAAGAGTGGTCTCCAGGTAGGTTATCTGATTGTCTCCTATACGGGAGAGAAATGTGGCGGTAGCCAGGACGGGATCGCGGGCGGCCGGATGTTGTGCTTCTCGTGAGTGCTTGGCAGTCGCCCTGTCTTCTT
>CAZXJC010000556.1:0-3153 GCA_964640885.1 uncultured Pirellulaceae bacterium
ATACTGCCACCACAACCGCCCTGTAGATAGACATACAAGCCAGCACCAAGAAAGGGCGAATCTCCAACTCGACCGGCCATCTTAAATGCATGGCCGCTGGTGCTGGTCGCACAGGCCATTGCTCCTTCGGCATCAATGGCCGAACAATGCACCGTCCCGCCACGACGATCCCAATCGCGGCGATAAAAATATTTTTTGAACCACTGTTGCAAGTCTAAGTCTTCGTCTTCTTCGGAGGCCGGTTGCCAGTCATCATGGTTAGACCTCATGCGTTTCCAATACAGCCACATCCGGCGCGACTGTTCGGTCAGCAAATTTTCTTCTGGAAAACCGTTCGCCCGGGCAAATTCCAGTGCCCCGTCTCCGGCGAGCAGCGATCGATTTGTCTGCTCCATTAACCGCTGGGCGACTTGGGCTGCATGGCGAACCCCGCGCAGGGCGGCCACGC
This sequence comes from uncultured Pirellulaceae bacterium, assembly GCA_964640885.1. Classification (GTDB taxonomy): domain Bacteria; phylum Planctomycetota; class Planctomycetia; order Pirellulales; family Pirellulaceae; genus JAZADA01. Next base: position 449 of record CAZXJC010000556.1, read on the forward strand.
CAGCCCCACGGTGTGTCCGACCGTCCATCACAGCAGCATCCAATTCGACCTGTCCCTGCTCATTTGGCAAGCCTCCATAGCCAACGGTACGATCCTGGGGATCGTCTTCGACCAGGGTCACGCCGGCAACCACTGCATCCAGCGGAGATTTCTCCTGCTGCAACAACTCAAAGGCCTGCTCCGTTGCCTGCAAGCCATTATGGGAGGCGATGGTCTTAATGATGGCCATGGTTGATTCGCATTTCGTCAATTCTGGGTTAGGCAACGGGTGTCAGCCGGTTTGACGCGACCGAATAATTGAATTCCCCTGCCACCTTCCAACTGATACCATAATTCAGTTGGCCTCGGCTGCACATCCCACCCGATTTCACGTTACCGACATAAGTGACCACCCCATGACAACGAGTAAAAAAGCTGTCTTATTCCTCTTGCTACTGTTCGCTCCAACCCTGGGCCGAGCCGATGACTGGAATCAATGGCGTGGACCGCAACGAACGGGAACCATCGTTGAAGATCGAATCTACCTGGACCGTTTACCGGCAACGGGCCTGGAGCCACTCTGGATTACTGCAACCGATATTCCCTCCGCCCGTTCCGGGGGCTGGTCCAGCCCCGTCGTAGCCCAGGGCCGCGTCTACCTCTTTACCCATCACAAGGTCAAGGTCGGCTCTGGCAAACTTGGCAAGACTCAATTCCCCTACCTGCCTCCAGAAAAACGGACTGGCATGACGCCCGAGGAATACGAAGCGTATGAGCGTCAGCGACGCGATGAACAGGAAACACGCAGCAAGTTTTACCGTTTCGACGAAATCCTCTACTGCCTGGATGCTAACAATGGCAAAACCATCTGGACAAACAAGCGAACCAGTTCCTATACCCGTTTTCCCCAGTCCGGGTCGCCAGCTGTCGTTGGTAACTCGATCCTGCTGCTAGGAGCTGGCCGCCTGGCACGCTGCATCAACACGGTTGATGGCAGTGATCGCTGGCAAAGTAAGCTGCCTGGAGAGTTTCGCGACCAGCATATGCAATCTTCCTTTGCAGTGGTCGACCAGGTTGCCGTGGTTTTATGTGGCAATCTATACGGACTCAACTTGCCAGATGGCAAGGTTCTTTGGGAAGCAGGCGATTCCGAGTCTCGTCAATTTCACAGCAGCCCCGCGATCTGGAATTCTTCAGAAGGGCCACGAGTAATTGTCAATATTGATGGCCGTGAAACACTCTGTGCCGATCCACACTCAGGAAAAGTCTCCTGGACGATCCGTTCTGAAGCCAATCACTCAACCCCGATCGTCCTGGGAAACCGGTTATTGACCTACGGCAGTAGCCGCAAGAAAGGCCTGCGCTGTTATCAACTCCATCCAGAAAAGGCGGAACATCTCTGGACCTACCAGGGGACCGCAGACCCGGGGTCCAGCCCAGTAGTAGTGGCCGACCATGTTTACGTCCAGGGTGAGCGCCGCTTAGCCTGTGTTGAGCTGGCAACCGGCAAACAGGCTTGGATGACCCAGTTGGATCTGAACAGACCCCGCTATTCCTCCCTGGTGGCAGTTAACAAGCAGATCTTTTACGTCTTTGACAGCGTGATTTCTTTTAACGCCGATGCAGATCGCTTCCAGCCCCGGATCCAAGCCAAGATCAACAACATGGGATTACTGGCCGAGGAAACTACGTTCCGCAAGCAATATCGGATCGATGAACTTGAAAAAACAACCGAAGGTCAAAAGGAAGCAGAAAAGATCTGGCGGAAAGAATTCAGTAACGGTCCCCTGCCCTGCACCTCCCCGGCAATTTCCGAAGGTCGCCTCTACTTGCGACTCCAGAACGGACTGGTTTGCTATGACTTGAATGCTGCCCGGCAACCAACGGCTCCCTAAGCTGCCCGCCGTCGACGTTCCTTGCGCTGCTGCCGTCGCAACCGCTTACGCTCAGCTCGTTGCTGCTTGCGACGAATCCGTTGTTCTTGCAAATCGTCTGCCGTCTCCTCCCAGTTTTCTTCAGCAACCATGTCCACGGTTTCCTCGGCCAGCAAATATTCTTCCTCGGCCGAATCTGCGATCTTTTCATCCTCGGGTTCTTCAAACACGGGCTCGTCTGCAACCGCCTCCTGTACAGGTGACTCCTCAATCGTAGCAGTCACCGAAACAGGCTTCACTTTCTTCGCCGGAAGCATTCCCTGGGCATCCCGAAACACGTGTCTGGCCTCCATCCAGACGGTGGCCACCAGCGCCGTGTGGCCATTAACCAACAACAACCCGCCAGTCAGCGGAGCCGGCAGGACGTTATGTATCCAAGACACATCAAAGGCCAATAACATCACGGCCGAGTAAGCCGCCACAGCAGGTAGCCAAAAACAATTCGTCCAGTAACTCTCTCGCACCTCGATCGACATTCGAACTGCCAACACCAGTCCACCCAGCGAAACACCAATCAGCCAACCCCAATTCAACTCCTCAGCCGACAGGGAAAAAGGCAACGCCAGTACAATCGCTTGAAGCGCCTGATGAATTTCCGTGGCGGTTTCCAGGCTGGCAGCCAAACACCATGCTGAAACCCATAACCAAAGTCGATAATGGCCCCGGTAATCATTCACCTTATGGCGTCGAAGCAAGTAGACCATCAGCCAGACTCCTGCAGCGACCAGTAACAGGCTGCTGCCATACCAGGAAAATCATGAAAAATTCTTTTTTTTAAGCTTCCTACAGAGA
>CAZXJC010000557.1:0-13927 GCA_964640885.1 uncultured Pirellulaceae bacterium
ACCACTAAGGAAGATTCATAGTAAGCGAACTGGAGATGCATTGGCGAGGGTGGCTGCAGGAACGCACCGCTCAGCTTGCTGATGGGAGTCAGTTCACCGTCCAGTATCATCTTGCGATACTGAGCGTCCATTGACTGGCCCCAACTTGGATTGTCCTGGCGTTCTTCGTAAACAGAAATCACTTCACTGAGCCAGCGAGGCATCTTGTTCCTGGTCTTTTGTAGCGTTACGACATGGCAGAATTCATGCCATAAGACGGCTTCCCAATTGGAAGGATGTGCTCCCTGAGATGCCGGACTGTTGGCGGTGATCACTTTACCGAAGCAGACACCCAGGAAACCAGCGCCGCCCGGCAGGCCGAAAGTACGGATGGCGAAATCTTTCTGGTCGGGAAAGATCTCCACGATTACCGGTTCGGCAAGCTGCATTTTGTACTTGTTGGATAAGGTCTGCTTGGCTCGCTGCAGCAGTTGCATGGCACGTGGTCCGTAGATCTGCGCTTCGCGTTTGTCCATCCTGAGAACAATCCCTGCTGCTTCCAGGGTCGTGAACTCTCCTAATTTTGCCTGCAGGGTGACCAGGTTATGGGCCACGATGTCGTACGGATCTTGTTCATTGACTTTTTCAGCCAGTTGCCAGCCTTCCGTCTCTTTGCCAATTCGCAACAGGTCCTGGGCTAGTTGTGCCTGGGCTCGCACGTGCTGTGGATTTGTCTGTAACGCCTGCCGCTGGTAGTGAGCACCCTCTTCAAAACGATACTTCTGCGACAGTTTGCGACCGATCAAATGATCCGTGTCAGCCGCATCAATATTCCATTGTCGAGATGCCTGACGCCAAAGCGCTTCACTGTCTGGATCGTTCGCTAAATGTGCCAGGATGGCCTGGTAGGCCCAGGCAGAGGAGTGGCGGATGTTAACACCCAGTACCACGCGCAATGCTTTCCGAGCCTCTTCGTATTGTTCGGAATCAATCAAACGATCAATCCTGAGAATGTGGCTCGGAATATGTGAGGGGTTCAGCTTGAACGCCTGTTCGAGCGATTGAGTTGCCCGGACCGGATCGCTGGCAGCCAGCGCACGAGCCGTCAAGTAGTGAACTTGCGGGTCATCAGCTGCCAGTTTTACTGCTTCTTTCAAGGATTCAAGTGCCAGTGAAAAATCTTGTTTGTCTAAGGCCAGTTCTGCTGAGGCAATCCAACTGTCAACCAGCTGCGGCTGGTCTTTCTTGGCCCGGTCGTAAGCGAGTTCGAGGACTTGCCGTGGATCCGCACCTTGCAAGAGAAAGAAACGTCCCAAGATGACACGGTTGGTAGCATCCGAGTAACGCCAGGGGGTTTGATTGGCTAGCTCGCCGATCGAGGTAACCATTTCCAGAGCCTTTTCAGGCATGCCGTTGCGTCGATAGAGTTGCTGGCCTAGCCAGCGCAACTGGATACTCGTATTGAAACGCTTGAGTCCATTTTCTACGGTTTGCAATGCTGCCGTATACTGGCCCACTTGCAATTGTGATTCGATTTTCAGTTTCCACCAGGTTTCGATCCAGGGCGTCTGTTCGATGGCCGCTGTCGCAGACTCGATACACTCCCAGTACGATCCGCTGCGAAACAGTTTGCGACCTTCGTTCAAATCCGCGCCTTGAACGGGACCTGTGGCAGCCAGCAGTAAGAAGGCCAATAGACTCAGCAGGAAAGAGGACCCCAATCGTCTCCGACAACCAGCCGAAGTTCGTTGTGGCCACCGCACGAGACCGATCAGTTTGCGAACAGACAAACCCGGTATTCCTTTCCCTGAAGGCGTTTACCTTTCCATGTTCAGCTGATTATCATGTTTTTCTAGCCTGTCGTCGAGTATTCTTTGCGATAACCGACTGACTTAGTTGACTTGAGGAGGATCGGTTCGCTAATCGTCTTGGACAGGTAAGTGTCGTTCTTGCCGACGGACAAATTTCCTGGATGCCCTCAGGAGAGCCGTTCAGCAGTCGGAAGGATATCTGCAGGGCCTTAAAACAGGCTGCCGGGAAGCTGGGAAAGACTGTTTTTAAAGCTTTTCTTGATTAATCGATGGCTTGGATTGGGAAAGGCGCAAAAAGTTTGACTTCTTTTGCAGGCTCCACCAATATTAAGGTCATGCGTGGTTCTGACAGCGAGTTGTCAGAATCCGCAACCATGACTGAAATCGAAGAAAGAAGTGGGTTTTTGCCGAAACGAGACCGAGACACGGATCGATGGTGATCTGGGTGGCTTGAATGCCGATGACTACTGGAAAGCAGTTAGCGGCATTGGCTAATGCCAGTTGGGAAGTAGAAAACTAACGGGGAACGGGAGGGCTGTTGCCTAAGGTTCCGCTTTTTTGTTGATCGAGCTTACGATGAATCCTCACGAAGTTGTCAATGAAGCATTGCTCAGCGCCTACCTGGATGGTGAGGTGACAACAGCTGAGTCTGCGCAGGTTGAACAACTGCTACGTGATAGTGATCTTTATCAACAGGCACTTGAAGAGATGAAAGTGCTGCGCATGGGAATGCAGCAGTTACCCAAGCACGAGTTGGAAGAAGGGTTTGCCCGCAGCGTGCTGGAGAAAGCTGAACGTCAGCAACCGGTGCCGGAGCCCGAGCGAATCGATCGCCAGCGAGACCGGCAAACGGCAGAGAGTGGATCCTCACGGTCTTGGGTCTCAGAACACTGGCAGGGACTGGTTCTGACCTTAACTACGGCAGCAGCCTTGTTACTGGCCGTGCGTCTCATGCTTCCGGAACAGGCAGACGATCTTGTCAAAGGGAACGACCCTGCCGACGGCAACTCGATCACAACCACTGCGCCGGATCAGCCGCAGGGTACGGAAGCGGTGGCTGAGAAGGATAGCGGGCAGGATTCTGATTCCGAGACCAATAATCCACTAGATCCAGGGAACCAGGAGAAATTGGTTGGAACTCCCGACCCTGATAATAAGTCAACAACGGATCCCGATCCTAAGCAGACAGTTCCTGCCGTGAACAATCCGGTGGTATCCCAGCCTCAGCCGGTAATACCTGGAATTGAACAACTGGCAGGTAACCGTTTGTTGTTTGTTGTTGAAGTTGCCATGACTCCTGAAGGCGTTAAAAATCGTCGCCTCGATCAGATCTTGCTGAGGCATGGGATTCTCTTTGATCGAGCGATTGAAGTTGATCGACCGCTAGAGCAGTCAATTCTTAAAAGTCGTTACTTGAAGGGGGTTGTTGCCAAGCGGGACAACAAGGCGGACGATTATTTGAACGTGGATTTGGTCTACGTGGTATGCAATGGGCAACAAATTGATGATACGACTGAACTGCTTTCTGATTTCCCCAGGGAGATTACTGGCCACCGTTTTAACCTGGCGTTGTTGCCGAACGAGATGCAGGCATTCAAGTCTTTACATGACGCGGTAGCGACGCAATGGGGTTCGGCAGATTCAGACACCAAGAAGGGTGCTGAATTCAAGGCTCGTGCTGGACGATTACTGACAGACCTGGTGTTGTTGAGTCGAGTGGCCCGTCCGCTGGGGACGACTTCCCTGTTGAAAGTAGAACCTGTGCCTTTGCCGGAAAAACCTGCCTTGCCAGCGCCAGCTAAGAAACCTGCCTTGGTTCCTGGAGCTGGAGGTCAGACGATGCAGTGTGAAGTCCTGTTCGTGGTTCGCCACCTGCCTGCTACGGAACCGCAGAAATAGGCGTTTCTCGATCAGAGCTTAATCGATCGAGGTGGGAAAAAGCAGGTTCTTGCGATCTTCATCCAAGGCGCTAGCGTATTCGCTAATCTCGTAAGCTTCCATGCAGCGAATTTGACTTCCCCGTTCTTCGCCGTAGGCAGCGATTAATGCGGCGCGGTGTTTTTCGCTCCGCCAGCCGCTGTATTGTTGAAAGGTCTCTTTCAGCCAGGTAAAGCGTGCTGCAGGATTGCTCGGTACGTTCTCGAAATTGCCCCTGTTGTAAGGGAGAAACTCGAAGCCCTGGGAAACGTGTTGGGCAATCATTTCGACGATCGTATCCAGGTAAGGATCAATGTCGATCACTGCGTGCGGTTCCAAGGGAGTTGGTTTCGTGAAGGGGTCTGTCATGTAGGCAACTACCGGATCCTTTTTCAGAATCGGAACGTCCGATACGACGAGGGGAACGGTAACCAGGTATGAAGCATCCTGAACTGCTTGCCCGACAGCACGATGATCTGGGTGATAGTCGCATGTACGATGTGTAACGACCAAGTCGGGTGCAAAGGTACGTATTTCCCGAATGATCGCCTCACGTACTTCGAGCGTCGGTTGCAATTGGCCGTCTGGAAATTGCCAGACATCATAGGCGGCCCCGATAATCTTTCCTGATGCGGCTGCTTCCTGGCTGCGGCGTTGAGCCAGTTCGCTGGCCACCATTTCATGATGGCCAGCTGCTCCATTCGTGACCGAGACCATTTTAACGACATGTCCCAGCTTGGTGTAAATGGTGGCTAACCCTCCAGAATGAAATTCAGCATCATCTGGATGGGCGCCCAGGATCAGTAAACGTAATGGTTGGTCAGTCATGAATACCTGCTTGCTGTTGTTTCTTAACGCACGGTGTTCTTGGTTTCCAGTAACTCGTTAAGAGCTCGATTGGCAACGCGTGCTACGTACTTGTTCTGCTTGTCCTTGCGTGCAACTTGCAGAGCCTCGATGGTCGGTCGAGCCTGCTCGTCAATTTCATCGAGCACAATGGCGGCGTTCAAACGAACCCACTCACGTTTACTCTTGAGCTGTTCGACCAGGACTGGCAACGCTTGCTCTGGTTGGTTCATGTGACAGAGCGCCCGGGCCGCCGCAATTCGTACACTAGGAGATTCGTCTTTTAAAGCGGAACGCGTTACTTGCTGGGCAGTTTTGGCTTTGCTGGCAAGATTACCGATGCCGATGAAAGCCCAGTAACGGACGGCAGCATCCTTGGCCTTCGTTTGCTGAATCAACTGCGGAAGTACCTCGCTTCCCTGGAGGCTGAGACTTGCAGTTCGTCGCAGTTGCTCGACTAACCGGTCACCTCCAGGTTGTCGCAGAATGTTGTAACGACTTCTTATATCTCGTTCACGACGGACGATTTCTGGTTCAGGAAGCAGTCCCAGGTCTCGTGTTTCCAATACCCATTGCAGGTGAGCTTCTCGCATTCGTTTTAGAATGTCCTGGTGTTCCGGTGAGTTAGCCAGGTTATGAATCTCGTGCGGATCTTGCTGCAGGTCATACAGTTCTTCGGTCGGTTTGTGATCTGCCATGAAGCGAGCTGCTGCTGCTGGCAACTGGCCCAGTGCATGTACGCGTCTCAATTCACGCATGGTGGCACCTTTTTCCGGAGTATTCATGTACTGGTAGTAAGCCTTGAAAGGCTCATAGTTTCGCAAGTACTTGTAACGCTTGTCGCGAACAGCCCGAATGATGTCATAGCGTTCATCCATTCGGTCTCGAGCCCCGTAAACGTATTTTCGGGGTTCACTAAGGTTCTTACCCAGAAAGGCACGACCTTGTAGGACATCGGGAATTTTGATTCCCGCCAATTTTAAGAGTGTTGGCGCCAGGTCAATCAAGCTGACGAGTTCATTGTTAACAGTGCCGGGTGCTCCCTGGCCATCGATGCGCAGCTTTTTCGGTATCCGGACGATGAGCGGAACGTGCATTCCCGAGTCATACAACCAGCGTTTGCCTCGTGGTAAACCAATGCCATGGTCCGACCAGAAGATGACAATCGTGTTGTCGCTTAAACCATCTTTCTTGAGTTGCTCAAGCAAGTCACCTGCCTGCAGATCCATCGCGCGGATTAGGTCATAGTTGCGGGCCCAGTCTTTGCGAACCACGGGCGTGTCAGGGTAATACGGAGGTAAGGTAGTTAGCTTGGCAGGATCTTGGAGTGACTGCTTGGTTAACGACTGGGTCGATTCCTGATAGCGACTGTCGGAAGCGATACGACTTTCGTGAGTGGTCGTGAAATTAAAGACAGCAAAAAAAGGCTGGTCAGGATCTGGACGGTTGCGCCAATGGGCACGACCACCAGACTCATCCCAGGCCTCTTTGGGGACCGCAAACTGGTAATCTGTCTTGGAGCGATTGGTACAGTAGTATCCCGCTGCACGCAGATATTCGGGGAAACATTTTACCTTTGCAGGAAGTGTTGCCCGGCAGCGCATGTGTTGCGTTCCCAGCGTGGTTGGGTAGATGCCGGTAATCACCGAGGAGCGACATGGCGCGCAGACGCCAGCGACAACAAAAGCCTGTGAATAACGAACCCCTTCCCGTGCCAGCTGATCCAAGTTAGGTGTCTTGGCATGCGGGTCTCCGTAACAACCCAGATGAGCGCTAATGTCTTCCGTGCTGATCCACAAAAAGTTCGGTTGCTGGGGATCAGCGGCAAAAGCAGTCTGCGCAACTAAGTAGCTGAAAAAACAGACCAGAACTTTTAACCTCGCAGATTGAACCATAACAGGCATTCCCTATCGTGAAGAACTACTGGTCAACAATCGATGGAGTATACCTGAATTTTGACGACTTCGGAGTCGGTCATAGGTTCTGAAACGGGATTGAACTGGGAGTTGCTCATTCGAGCGCTTGTTCCCAGAGGAGCGTCAATAGTGTACCGGTTTCCAGCACCAGGTCGGTTGCATATCGTTGCGTATGAGAACGGTCTCGGACAAAGCCTCGTTCGTTAATCGTCAGCACGCGGGCCAGTTCAAGATCCTGTTCGCGAGCCCCTTCTAAGGCGATAGCGGCTGCTGAAATGGGGCCACTGGCTTCGATGATTCGTTTAAGTTGTCCAGATTCGATGTAGTATTTTGCCATGATTGTTTCTCCTGTCGTTAACGGGGGGTGATTGTTTAGCGAACATTTTTTAAGACAGTGACCGAAGTCGGTTGCTGTCTCCTGGTAATGAGTATCGAAGGAGCGGTGACACGGTTGGTCCATCGGCAAATAAAAATCTGAAAAAACTGGTAATCGTCGTAAAAAATAGTTCCAATAGACACCTCAGCAGCCTGCTAGTTTGTCTTTAAGCAGTTGCCAGGTTTGGTTGGTGAACGGAACTTTCATCCCTTTAGTTTGTTGATAAGATAGGGGCGTACGATCTCTAGGTCGCCGTAATTCGCTAGGGATGAGTCCGCTGAAAAGGAGCTTATCGCATGTTACGCACTTCATATCCTTGTAGATGGCAGAGTTACTTGCTGGTCATCTGCTTCGTTGGTTTGACAAGTTTTACCTGGGGAGCGGAAGACCCGGTTTTTTCTGGACCGCAGGCAGGTGAGAAGCTAACCAAGTTTAAAGTGCGTGTTTTGTTTGGCGAGTTGGCAGGTAAGGAAGTTGACCTGACCGAAAGGGCCCAAGGTAAGCCGGTCCTGTTTATTTTTTCCCAGCAATTGACCAGGCCGTCCAACGCCCTGACCCAGGTCTTGATGCGTTATGTTGAGCAGCATCCGCAGGACTTATATGGCAGCTTGATTTTTCTCGGCGACGACCCGACAGAGTTGGAGTCTCGACTAAAGCGTGCCAGGCGTGCCTTGCCTCAAAAAGCTCCTGTTGCTATTTCCCTGGATGGCAAGGAAGGGCCGGGCGCATATGGACTCAATCGAAACGTTACGTTGACGATCCTGTTTGCCAAGGACGGGAAAGTTGTCAGTAATCTTGCCTTGATCTCTCCAAACTTGCAGGCGGATATGCCGAAAGTTTTGAAACCAGTTGTAGAAGTTGTTGGGGGCAAGATGCCGACCTTGGCAGACCTTGGTGTAAAGCGAGCGATGGCCAGGAAACCGGCAGCGCAGATTGACTTGCGGTCGGTGTTGGGTCCCGTGCTTCAAAAGGATGCTTCAGATGAGGAAGTGAAACGTGCAGCCCTCGCAGCGGAAAAACACTTTGCCAAGCATCCCGAGGTGGCGACCAGAACGGGACATGTAGCGCGACAAATCATTGCTGCCGGTAAACTGGAAAACTACGGTACCCGGACAGCTCAGCAATTCTTGAAGAAATGGGCAGAACAGTTTCCCGAGCCCAAGGAAAAGCCGGCCAAGGAACCATCGCGACCTAAGAGGCGCCCAGCTGCACCGAAGCCGAGTGATTCTTAGGGTGTCCGGGAGAATTGTTCTGTTGGTGGCAAGTTGCTGACGAAGGACAGCTTGTTGATTGGACGCGTGGCAGTAGCAAGGTGCAAGGAATGTTTTAGGGAGATTGGTTGTTGATCAATTGTGGTATCTACCTGCTGGCGCTGGTTGGCGCGGCACCGACAGAACCTGTTCACTTTGATACGCAGGTTGTGCCCGTCTTGACCAAGTCGGGTTGCAATGCAGGAGCGTGCCATGGGGCGGCGGTAGGTCGTGGTGGTTTTAAGCTTTCTCTCTACGGTGGTGATCCAGCGGCAGATTATGATGCCATTGTTCGAAAGGTGGCAGGTCGCAGGATCAACCTGACGCGCCCTGCCAGCAGCTTGTTGTTACTGAAACCGACTGGCATCCTGGATCACGGTGGTGGTTATCGCTTGGATGCAGAACAGGCGGGAGCACAGCTTCTGTTGCACTGGATTGAAAGTGGTGCCAGGCGCGGCCCACACCGTCGGCTGGTGCGTCTCAAGGTGTTTCCCACGGATCACCTGGCGGGCAAACCGGGTGAGCAACTGAGCCTGCGGGCCGAAGCTGAATTTTCTGATGGCCAAGTGAGGGATGTCACCGCTTGGACTGTTTTCGAGTCAGCAGACAAGAGTGCGGTTGAGGTGGATGCGACAACTGCACGTGTTACCTTACTGCGACGTGGCCGCCACCTGGTGGTGGCCCGATTTTTGGATCGGGTGGTGCCGCTGCAATTCACGGTTCCTCTTGCGGATCAGCCCGTGACATTACCGGTCGTGGAGGGCGAAAACTTTATTGATCGGCATATTCGAACAACGCTTGAGCAATTGCGTTTGCCGGCCTCACCCAACGCTGCTGATGCGACGCTCGTGCGACGGTTATACCTGGATTTGACGGGGCGTTTGCCTACTGGGAAAGAAGCGTTGAGCTATCTTAAGGATGACCGCGCTGACAAACGCCTGGTATTGATTGACCGTTTGCTTGACTCAGAGGCGGCGACCGATTACTGGACATTTCAGTTTGCCAAGTTGTTGCGGATCCGCGCGCGTGCAAGAGATACACGCGGTGCCCAGACATACCATGGCTGGCGGCGACAGCAGATTCAGCAGGATGCGTCCTATGCTCAAATGGCGCGGATAATGCTGACTTCGACGGGGGATTCTCACGAAATCGGACCCGCTAATTTTTTCCGGTCCGCAGAGGGGCCTCGTGCCCGCGCAGAATTTGTCAGTGAATTATTTATGGGTGTCCGCCTACGATGTGCAAATTGCCATAACCACCCCTTAGATCACTGGACGCAAGATGACTACCACGGTCTTTCAGCCATCTTTGCACCGTTGCAGGTCAGTCGAATTGTCTCGGTTCAGGAACGAGCCGAAGTGACTCACCCACGTACGGGAGAAGCGGCTGTTCCCCGAATTCCTGGAACACGGTTTCTGAAATCTGCCCAGACCGGTCGCCAAATGTTAGCAGACTGGCTGACTGATCAAGAGAATCCCTATTTTGCTCAGGCTGCTGTGAACCGGTTGTGGAAGAATCTGATGGGCCGCGGGCTGGTAGAACCGACAGACGATGTGCGGCCCACTAATCCCGCCACGCATCCCGCGTTACTCAAGGAATTGGCCAGGCAGTTTAGGGACCATGACTATTCATGGCGTTATGTGGTTCGGACGATTGCCAGCAGCCAGGCATATGCCCGTAGTGCTCAAACTTTACCGGGGAATCGAGCAGACGACCGCTTTTATTCCCATGCACTGGTACGCCCACTGGAAGCGGAGGTGTTGTCAGATGCCCTAGTTGATGCAACCGGGGTTCCCCATCAGTATGGAGATTTTCCGCTGGGAACCAGAGCGGTTACCTTGTTTGATCCACTGACGCCGTCCGTGGAACTGGATATTCTGGGCCGTTGTTCGCGAGAAGAGAGTTGTGAGGGGGCGACCAGTTCGAAGGCAGCGGGTGGTCTAACGAGAAAACTGCATTTAATGAATGGTCGACTGGTGAACAGTAAGATTCGCAGTGAAAAAAGTTATCTGAGTAAGTTGCTGGATTCCCAGTTACCTTACGAACAGATCGTCAGCAAATTATACCTGTCCTGTTTCAGTCGTTATCCTACTAATACGGAACGGCAATACTGGCAGCAACAAGAGAAACAAGTGCAAACGGTTCAGCAGTGTCGAGAGTTGCTGGAGGATTTGTTTTGGAGTTTACTGGCCTGTCGGGAATTTACAACGAATCATTAAGGATAGCTGCACGACGCCCGATTGTGCTGGAATCCCAGGCAGCGGAGCATGACCCGAGAGGGAGTTACGGAGCCCATGTTGAAACATCCAAGAAGTCAGCTGAATCCGTATCTACGGTGTGATGGTATCTCACGGCGTGATCTTTTGCAGGTCGGCAGCCTGGCAGCCTTTGGGCTGACTGTGGGGAAGGTAAATCCCCTGCAAGCGGTGGCAGAGGAATCGCTGCTAGGGCGGGCGAAATCATGTATTTTGATTTGGCTAGATGGAGGCCCCAGCCACCTCGAGACTTTTGATCCAAAACCGTCAGCGCCGGTGGAGGTGCGAGGCCCGTTGCAGCCCATTGGGACGCAAATTCCAGGTGTTTTTGTCAGCGAATGTTTACCACAGTTAGCAAAACGGATGGACAAGGTGGCCTTGGTGCGATCGATGACATCGCCACTCGGGGAACATAATTTCGGCACCCATTACATGATGACCGGTTACAAGCCTACACCGGTTGTGGAGTATCCTACACATGGATCGGTGATTGCTCATGTGCGTCGGAATGCCACGAAAGTTTTACCCTCTCATGTGGCAGTTCCTGATTTCCGTGTGGGTGGAGCGAAGATCAGTGGGAACGGTTTTTTACCGGTCCAGACCAGGCCGTTTTCACTGGATAGTGATCCTGCCAAGCCTGGTTTTCGCGTCCGTGACCTGGATTTTTATACGGGGGTTACTGCAGATCGTATCAAACGACGGCAGGCTTATCTCAATGAACTCGATCGTTTCAGTCGGCTAGTCGATGAACAGGAAACGAGTGGTCAAGACCCTGAATTTGAACAGGCAGTTCGACTGATTACTTCGCCGCAAGCTAAACAGGCTTTTGACTTGGGTAAAGAGTCGACCAAGACGCGACAACGTTACGGCCGCAAGACAATCGGCCAGAGTTGTTTACTAGCTCGACGGCTTGTTGAACAGGGTGTTCCTTTTGTGACAGTCAACCAGCGCGGTTGGGATACTCACGACAATCTTTATACGCGTTTAAAGGAAGGGTATACCGGAGCGAAGCAACCAGTGGGTCTCATTCCATCGTTGGATTTGGCAATGAGCGCTCTGATCGACGATTTGGAAGATCGAGGTCTGCTTGATGAAACACTCGTGGTTGCCATGGGCGAGTTCGGCAGAACTCCGAAACTTAATACTCGAGGTGGTCGAGATCACTGGCCACGGGTTTTTAGTGTTGCTTTAGCTGGAGCAGGAATTCGCGGTGGTACTGTAGTCGGAACTAGCGACGCAGTCGGAGAAAGTCCTCGGGAACGGCCGGTCACTCCATCGGAATTAGCGGCGACGATTTACACGCTGCTGGGTGTTTCACCAGACTTGGAATTGAAAACCAGTGATGGTCGTCCGGTTCGGCTTGTTTTGGATGGTAGTAAACCGGTTTCCGAAGTAATGACATCCTGAGTCGCGACGCTGATGGGCAATTCTTTGCCAGTGGTGATGTAAGCTGTTTTCGTTGGAATTCGCAGAATTCTTACCATTGCCACTCAGCTGTTGGCTGGATTTCTGGGAAGCAGATAAACTGTAACGATTAGCTATATTTTCCACCCTGATGGGGGTTTTTCATGGTTACTGCTGAGGCCTGGGAGCTTGTTTTTTTAGTTGAGAAGCTGTTATATTGACCCCATCGAGTTACGTTGGATTTACTGGCACAGTGAGGGTGTAATCTCGTCATTGGTAGTGGAGTTCAACAGTTGTTTGTTACAGATCTTGTCTTCAAACAATTCCCTAAACGGGCTTATCCAAAAAGGAATTTACTGGCGGAGCTAGTTTTTCCGGAATTATTTTGATAGTCGATGAGTCTGGTAAGGAGTGGTCACGCGTTTTATGCTTACGCAATTGTAAGGCTGGTAAAACGCGGTTGTTTGAAGGTCACGGGTGCTACACACCTCTTATGGAGTTTTTCAGATTTAAGCGAGGCGACGGAGACATCGTTTAATTTTGCGGGACTTCAAGATAAGTGTGGCAGGTTGTTATTAAATGGTTTTTGGCGGAAAGTCTGAAATCAAAATTGTTTCCGTAGGTGGTTGGTTTTTTCGACTGGGAGAGCCAACTTTCCGCAGTTTACGAAAGAGAGAATTCGATGCGTAATTGTTTCTTATGGTTGGGTGTAATGACGTTGGTAGTCTCTACGTTCGGTTGTGGCGGCGAGACTGAAGATGTGAATCCGGTGACGGGTAAGATTACCTATGATGGTAAACCGTTGGGTGATGCTCGTATTCGCTTGGAAGCGGCAGCGGGTGGTGCTTCTCGAGTGTATGCTTGTGATAGCAAAGCCGATGGCACGTTTGAAATTGAAGCGGTTTATTCGACTGAAGTGAAAAAAGGCGCACCGGTTGGGAAATACAAAGTCCTGGTGGGCAAGTTTGAAAAAGACACGACTGGTGCGGATGAATTTGATCCTGATGCCGACGAGGCGAGGGAACTGGAACTAGTTGAGCAGCAGACGGAAGAAGGCGAAGATGTCGTGGAAGCTGCCGCAGCTAAGAGTCAAATTAGTGACAAGTTCAACAATTCCTCAACAACGCCATTAACGGTTGAAATCGCGGCTGGTGAAAATAGTATCACCAACGATTAGAAGTCGGATGGAACAGGTACCGTCAAGTAAGACGGTTGTTGAGATTTGTAGAAGTATAGTTAGACAAACCGGTTCTCCATGTATCATGGAGAGCCGGTTTTTTTATTGGACAAGAGGGTCGTTAACTTCCTGTTGCCAGCGCAGCAAAGTATTCTTGAGACGTTCTTTGATCTCACGATGAACAGTGATATTGCTGAGGTCTTTCAACTCGTCGGGGTCACTTTTGATGTCAAACAGCTGGTATCGTTGGAGGTCTGGGTAGTAGATTAACTTCCAGCGATCGGTACGGACCATTCGCTGTTTATCCTTAAAATAACCAAAGGTGTGCTCATAGATCTTCGTTTTTCGTCCCTCGATTACGGGCTTAAAGCTCTGACCTTCAACGGTGTTTGGGATGGAGATGTGTGCCAGGGCACAAGTCGTGGGAAAAAGATCACGGAGGTAAATCTGGGCAGTTCGCCGTTCATTACGGGGTATCCCGGGACCAGCAAAAATCAGCGGTACACCAATCGTGTGTTCATACATGTTTTGTTTGCCCATCAATCCGTGACTGCCGATCGCTAGTCCATGGTCACTGGTAAAGATGATGACCGTGTTCTTGAGCTTTTCATGGTCGGCAAGTGCTTTGACGATTCGCCCGATTTGGGCATCCATATCGGAGATAACTCGATAGTAGGTTGCCAGGTCACGGCGAATGTCAGATTTTTTGCGAGGCCAAGTGTTGAGCTTTTCATCCCGTCCAGCATAGTTGCCGTGATCAAATGGATGGCGTTCCATGAAATTTATAGGAAGTGGCATCTTTCGTGCCGGGTACTAGTCGAGCCAATCTGGAGGGTCGAGCAGTGGATCGTGCGGCGCTGTGAAATTGACCTGGAGGAAGAAAGGCTTTGCGGATATACGTGAAATAAATTCAATGGCTGCGTCGGCGAATTTAGCGCTAATGTCGGGAGTTAGACCGCCACCGTGTTCAGTCTGTATTTGAAGATTATAGTTTTG
>CAZXJC010000558.1:0-7824 GCA_964640885.1 uncultured Pirellulaceae bacterium
CCAGGAGGTTGCCTCCCCTACTGAACAAACTAGCAAGGAGTCGATGAGCGACCTGTTGATATGGATTGCCAGGCAACACATTCCAACTACTTATGAAGATAAGAAAGATTGGGGTCGCACACGGGAAATTATCACTGGCCTGAAAATCGTCGGCAGGGGCCGTAAGCTCAGTACTGCTCCCCGCCGCAGAAGGGTCAATCATGGTACCTGGAAAATGTACCAGGTTTCGCTGAAGAATCCTGCAGATGGTTTTCACATCGAGTTGAATCGAGTGCAGGTAACCGAGGAACATGGATTGAGCTTCGAAGCAATTATTGAAGCTCGCCTGGAACTACTGGCCCGCTGGGCCCAATGGAATCTAGGTGTCCAGCTGATAAGTCTTAACGCACTGGCCGATGCGAAGGTCAGGTTGCACTTGACCGGTAACCTGGCAATCCGGATTGATCCCCTTAAATTACCTCCCGATGTGACCATGATCCCGACGGTGACATCGGCCCAACTGCAGTTGAAATCTTTCCGTTTGCTGAGAATCAGCCAGTTACATGGTCCGATAGTTCATGCCATTGGTGGTGAAGCACGCAAAATTATTGAAAAACAGCTGGCTGCCAAACGTGGTGATCTGGTTGCTAAGATCAATCAACAAATCGAGCGAAATCAAGAAAAATTGCGACTCTCCCTCCGCGAGTACCTGCAGCAGGAGTGGGTGCGTTTTATGAGTAACTTGCCGGATAAGAAGTTGCGTTGAGGTCGGCTGGACCTGGAATTTATGATTTCTTCGCTGACAGGTTCTGGGACCAGATCGGTTGGAACCGTATAATAACGGTTGTTTCCTGATCCCGGCAGCTGGTGAAGTACGATGAGCGTTGTTACGAAATCAGAATTTGATTTTCCGTCCTACCGTGAGCTCTCTGACGAAGAGTTGGTGCAGCGGATTAGTGCAGTGCGAGAACAACTGGGCGATGAATTGTTGATTCTCGGACACCATTATCAGCAGGATGAAGTAATTGCTCATAGTGATTTGCGAGGCGACAGTTACCAGCTGAGCCAAATGGCCGCATCGCACCCGGACTGTCGCTGGATTGTCTTTTGTGGTGTCCACTTCATGGCCGAAACGGCTGACGTGCTGGCCAATCGCCCGGAGATGGTACAGCAGCGGTCAGGCGAACGAGTGCAGGTGGTGTTGCCCGACATGGCTGCAGGCTGTTCGATGGCTGACATGGCTGCCATTGAACAGGTCGAAGCTGCCTGGCAGGACCTCACTGAAGTGATCGATACAGAACAACTGGTTCCCGTTACTTACGTTAACTCAGCCGCCAGTTTGAAGGCTTTTTGTGGTCGTCATGGTGGTGTTGTTTGCACTTCCAGCAATGCCAGTGCTGTTATGGAATGGGCCTTTTCCAGGGGGGAACGAGTCCTATTTTTCCCGGATCAGCACCTGGGACGAAACACCTCGCTGCAGATGGGGATTTCGACAGACCAAATGCCCGTGTGGGATCCGTTCGACGATGACCTGGGAGGCAACAGTGAACAGCAGTTGCGTGACAGTCGGGTCATTCTTTGGAAAGGACATTGCAGTGTGCACCAGATGTTCACTGCCGATCACGTTCACCAGTTGCGTGAAACTTACCCAGATATCAAGATCCTGGTTCATCCTGAATGTTGCCAGGAAGTAAATGACCTGGCGGATGTTTCCGGCTCGACGGGAAAAATAATTGAAACGGTTCGTGCGGCCGAGGCTGGCACGCGGTGGGCAATTGGTACCGAATTGCACCTGGTCAATCGCCTTAAACAAGAACATCCAGAGCAGGAAATACACTTTCTTTCTTCTGTGGTTTGTATGTGCGCTACGATGTATCGAATCGATCAGGCTCATCTTTGCTGGAGCCTGGAGAACCTGGCTGCTGGGACACCGGTGAATGTGATCCAGGTTGATGACGAAACGAGTCGTTGGGCCCTGATCGCCCTGGAACGTATGCTGGCGATCAACTGAACTGGATAACCAGGCTGCTAAACGCTTGCCGAAGAGGGGCTTCAAGAGCCCTTAGCCACGGAGAAATGAGACGATTCCTGCCGTATCGGTCGGCAACTCGGAACTGCCTTCGGCGGCTGCCGGTGCTGGTTCTGCCTCTTCGACGGCCGCTGGTTCAGGTTCGGTAGCGGTTTCTTCGACGGCCGCCGGCTCAGGTTCGGCAACCGTTTCCTCCACTGCAGGAGCTTGTTGACCCTCGAAGGGACCTGCGTTGGTTGATGTTTGCTCACGTGCCGCATCAATCAAATCTTTAAAAGACATTCCCTTCATGTCATACCGGGAGGCTTGACCTGTATCTTCTGATATTTGACGGGGTGGAGCTGGACTGGAAGCAGCTGGTTGCTTAGAGACCGGTGCTGCTTTGGTTTCACCTTTGGCAGCCTCCAACATCTCACTAACACTCATGGAAGTGGAGTCGTCTGCTGCGGTGGCAGGAGCCTCAGGTTCTGGGGTAGCAGCCGGTGCGTCGGTGGTGGTGGCTGAAGATTCACCGCGAGCAGCAGCCAGCATATCGGCAACGCTCATGTTTTGCGGATCTTTCGGTGCCGTTGCTGCAGGAGCCGCGGGTGCTGCTGCTTCAGCTGTCGGGGCCTCGGCTGGTGCGTCTGTTGTCGCTGCCGAGGATTCACCACGGGCTAGCGCCATCATCTCGGCCACACTCATGTTTTGCGGATCCTTGGCTTCGGCTGGAGCCGCTGCCGCGGGTGCTGGGGCCGCCGCTTCCGGAGCTGCGGCTGGTGCGTCTGTAGTCGCTGCCGAGGATTCGCCACGGGCAGCAGCCAGCATATCGGCGACGCTCATACCACCGCCACTGGCAGGTGCCGCTGGTTTGGCAGCTGGTTTGGCCGCTGGTTTGGCAGCTGCTGGAGCAGCTTTCTTGGGGGCAGCATTCTTGGGTGATGCTGCTGGATCTTATTCATCGGACTAGGGCAACGGTTCATCGATCACTTTTAGGTAATCGATGTCGATGTCATACCAGCCAATATTTTCAAATCCGTCGAATTCCACCAGGGCACGACCGTTCATGTTGACAGTACGGACGGTTCCGGTGAGTCCGTTGAAGCGGCACAATTCAGGACGCTCTTGGTCGACAATGACGTATTTGTCCGTATATTCAGTTTTTAGTTTTTCAGCGTGTTCAAATACCATCGGGAGTTTACTCCTGGCGAGGCAGGTCCTGATCTTGATTGAGGTGTTTGAGGATTGCCTATTCTGGACCTCAAATCGCTGAAAATCAAGGCCTCCTTTGGGTTGCGCAGCGAACTACTGCTGCTGATGTCGTCGATCAGGTGCGATATTCCCGTGTGGGGGCAGTATCAACAACGAGGGCGGTCAGGCTGGGATCGCAGAAAAGGAGACGTTTCTCGGGTTTCCCTGACGACGGCTACCCTGCAGAGGTGGGAAAACTGTCGTGAAAAGGAACGGAAACGAGGATTTGATTCGCCTTAGTTTGTGGTGGGATTAGCCAATGATTCGGTACCGCCAGCGGACCGTTTGCGGTACCTCCTGGCTGAGCGGCTCTACCGTCAACTGCAATTGGGGATGTGCGTGATCTAGCTGGATTTTTTCACTTTTAGCAGATGAGTCGACTTCGATTCGACAAGGGTGTCCCACCACGTTGACTTCACACGCTCCTGGTTCGATCAAGCTAACCGGTGCGAGTAGTTGGTAGACGCTGGCAAGATTCTCAAATGGCGTGGTGACACGGCAAGCGACGTCGAAAATAAGGGTGCGCGATTCTGGGACGGTTTCGATACTCATCGACCAGTGACTTTGGCCGGACATGCCGACAGCCAGGGCCACTTGAGTTTCCAGGCTGCGCGACTCCACGCTCACTTGTTGAAAGACGGGGCGTTGCAGTAAGGAATTCTCGGGATCTGTTTCGGTTGATTCAAGTAGTCGCGTGACGAGGGCACCTGAAACCCAGTCGATGCAGTGCCGGTAGCGGTCCTGCTCCCACTGCAGTTGCAAGCGGAGCCCGGTTCCATCATTGGCAATTGAATTCAGCGTGTGGGGACTGGTCACGGGCAATGAAATCCAATGTGCTAGGGTTGTGTTTTGATACGCCAGCGTAAATAGGCGTCCAGGAACGGATCGATATTACCGTCCAGGACAGACTGGAAATTTCCGATGCTGACGCCGGTACGGGCATCTTTCACGCGTTGATCTGGATGCAAAAAGTAATTGCGTATTTGGGAGCCAAAACCGACGCGGGCCTGGTCCTTATATTTTTGGGCCTGTTCCATCTCACGTTTTTCTTCTTCCAGTCGGGCTAGTCGGGCTCGCAACATTTTCCAGGCGGAGGCGCGATTCTTGTGCTGGCTTCGTTCATTCTGACATTGAACGACGATTCCCGATGGTTCATGCGTAAGCCTCACAGCACTATCAGTCTTGTTGACATGTTGCCCTCCGGCACCACTGGCCCGGTAGGTGTCTTCCCGCACATCTTTGTCTTCAATATGGATTTCGACACTGTCAGAAATCTCGGGAGAGACATCGATGGCAGCAAAGCTCGTTTGCCGTTTCCCTTGAGAATTGAAAGGGCTGATGCGAACCAGTCGGTGAATCCCGGTTTCACCTTTCAGGTATCCGTAAGCCATCGGTCCACGAATGGCCACGGTGGCACTATTGATCCCCGCTTCGTCATTGTCGTTGCGATCAAGCAAACCGATCGAAAAATCATTCTTTTGTGCCCACTGAGAATACATCCGCAGCAGCATTTCAGCCCAGTCGTTGGCATCCGTACCGCCATCCCGCGCTTGGATAGTCAAGATCGCACCGGCACTATCGTGTGGACCGTCCAGCAGTGACTTAAGTTCCAGTGCCTCGACCAGGGTTTCCAGGCGTTGGACTTCGGCGCCGACTTCTTTCTCAATGTCGGGATCTTCTTCGGCCATTTCAATGAGGACCGTTAAGTCTTCACTGGCTGCCTCCGCCTCATTCCAGGGATCGTGGATCGCCTTGAGTGATTTTAATTGCCCCACAACTTGCTGAGCATTTTCGGAGTTGTCCCAGAAAGTGGCAGCTGCCATTTGGTTCTCAATAGATTTTATCTCAGCAGCTTTCGTAGCGCAGTCAAAGACTGTCTCCCAATTGAAGGATCCGGTCTCGGATGGTTTGAGCGCGATCTTGTAGTTCTGCATCCATGAATAGACTCGTGGGGTTAACATGGTGATGATCCAGGAAGAGCTGCCAGTCAACAAGCAGCCCTGGTCATCGTTCTGTCAGAGAGTGAATATAGCGAGAAGTCTCTTTTCAGGGAATGTCGAGTCTTGTTTTGCTTTGCTGCCAGTCCTAGACTGGCAGGAGAAGGTTTTATCCGCTGCATCCCTGCCCACGCGCGTCTTTCAGCGTTTTATGCCCTCATCAGAGGAGAATGGTACTCAATGGCTCGTGTTGTTTTAGCAATGTCTGGAGGCGTTGACAGTAGCGTCGCTGCCCACTTGCTGCTCGAGCAGGATCACGAGGTGATTGGTGTTTTCATGCGCCACGGAGAGGAATCGGTCGAGGCCTGCTCTACCGATGAAGATGGCAACTCACCCTTGCTACCCTTCCTCGATACGCGTGCCGATCATAAACAGGGATGCTGCAGTGCCTCAGATGCTGCCGACGCCAGGCGCGTGGCAGATCAACTGGGAATCTCTTTCTATGCCCTGAACCTGCAGGCTGATTTTAGCCGAATCATCGACTATTTTGTGGATGAGTATTCCACGGGTCGTACTCCCAATCCTTGCGTGATGTGCAACAACTGGAGCAAGTTTGGTCGCCTCTTTGACTACGCGGACGGGATTTCAGCTGACTACGTGGCGACCGGCCATTATGCGCGCCTGGTTGCCGATGATGATCCGCAGCAACCTCCGGGGATATTCTGTGGAGTGGACCAGTCGAAAGATCAATCGTATGTGCTTTTCGGAATCGAACGAGACTACTTGTCGAGGATGATGTTGCCGGTAGGAGGCTATCAGAAAAAGGAGATTCGCGAACTTGCGACTGGACTGGGGTTTGGTGTCGCAGATAAACGTGATAGCCAGGAAATCTGTTTTGTTACTAGTGGAAATCACGGTGAGTTTGTCCGAGAGCGACGGGCCGGAAATGATCTGTCAGGTGAAATTGTTACCTCCGATGGTCGCGTGGTTGGTGAGCATCCTGGTATCGAACAGTTTACTATTGGACAACGCAAAGGGCTGGGGGTTGGACTCGGTGAGCCTTACTACGTGGTGCGGATAGAAACGGAAACCCGACAAGTTGTGATTGGACAGCGCGAGGAGTTACAGCGGAGACAATTAACAGCAAATCAGACCAACTGGCTGGTTCCTGCACCGCCGGAGCCATTTCGTTGCCAGGCGCAGATTCGCTATAACAGTAAAGCACAGGATGCCACCGCGGAAATATTGCCAAGTGGCGATTTGCAAATTGATTTCGATCAGCCGGTGGAAGGGGTAGCTGCCGGACAGGCAGTCGTTTGTTATCAGGATCAACGGGTGCTGGGCGGTGGTTGGATCAGTTGAGTGGTTCCGTGATTAGCGCACTCCCAGCTTGATGGCCACTCGTGGTACAATGCCAGTCGAAACTGGGGCGTAAAAGTAGCTAATACGGGTTCTGATTTGCCATGGGTGGAAGACTCTATATCGAGACGGTCGGCTGCCAGATGAATGTGCTGGACAGCGAAATGGTTGTGGCCAGCTTGCGCAAACGGGGCTATTCGCTAACCGACCAGTTGGAAGAAGCAGATACGATCCTGTTTAACACGTGCAGTGTCCGGGAACAGGCCGAGAACAAGATCTACAGTGCCTTGGGGACGCTTCGGCAGTTCAAGAAAGAACACCCCGAAAAAATCCTTGGCATCTTGGGCTGCATGGCTCAAAAAGACCAGTCGCTAGTCTTTCAGCGGGCCCCCTTTGTTGATTTCGTGGTTGGCCCCGGACAATTGCAGGCAGTGCCGGAATTGATCGAAAAGGCCCAGGCAGGCGCCACGCGACAAATGGCCGTCGGTCGCAGTCGAACCGACGGGACTGTTGAACAGGTCAAACGAACCCACGAGACCTTTGATCCACTGCGGGATCCAACGATGCGGCCCACGCCTTTTCAGGCCTACCTGCGAATTCAGATCGGCTGTGACAAGTTTTGTACCTATTGCGTGGTTCCCGGTACACGTGGCCCAGAACAGGGCCGCTCACCAGAACAAATTGTCAGCGAAGCTCATGTACTGGCTGAACAGGGTTGCCTGGAAATTGTTCTGTTGGGACAGACTGTCAACAGTTACAGCTACGGGGAGAACGGTGAAAAGATCCGCCTGGCCGGCCTGCTTCGCCAATTGCATGAGGTGGACGGCATTGAACGGATCAAGTTCGTCACTAACTACCCCAAGGATATGACGGTCGATCTGTTGGAAACCATCCGTGACCTGCCCAAGTGCTCACCTTACCTGCACGTTCCCCTGCAAAGCGGATCGAACGACATCCTGAAGCGGATGAAACGTGGTTACTCGGTGGAAGATTACCGCGAGATGATGGATCGCATTGGTACCATTTTGCCCGAGGCCGCCGTCGCCAGCGATTTTATTACCGGCTTCTGCGCGGAGACCGAAGAAGATCACCAGAAGTCCATGGATGCCCTGCAAGAGTTTCGTTTTAAGAACAGCTTTATCTTCAAGTACAGCGAACGCCCCGGGACCTCGGCCGCCGGTCGCCTGCCCGATGACGTTCCCTACCCGGTCAAGCAGCGGCGAAACAATGAACTACTGGCGATCCAGAATCAGATCAGTGCTGAGGAAAACGAAAAGTTCGTCGGCCAGG
>CAZXJC010000559.1:0-3305 GCA_964640885.1 uncultured Pirellulaceae bacterium
CGACCGAAGCAGTGCGCCACCGCCCGCCCTCCCCAGCCCCCCCGGCAGCGCCCCCCCGCACCGCCACCCGCACCGCCCACGCCTGCCCGCCGTCGGCGCAGGAGAAGAAGAAGGCCGCGGAGGCGGAGAAGAAGGCGGCGGAGGCGGCCGCGGCGCAGGAGGGCGAGGGCGAGGGCGGCGCCGAGGATGAGAAGAAGGAGGAGGAGGCGGCGCCGGAGGAGGAGAAGAAGGAGGAGGAGGAGAAGGAGGGTGAGGAGGAGGAGAAGGCTCCGGAGGAGGAGGAGCCGGAGGAGGAGCCGGAGGAGATGAAGAAGCGGGAGCGCAAGCGGGCGCCGTCGCTCCTGCACACGCTCGACACCAGCAACTGGCAGTGGACCTCCGCGAAGCTGGCCAAGCATGCCGACCTCGAGCCCGACTTCGTCAAGCTGCGCGACCAGAAGCTGGAGGAGGTGCAGAAGCTCGGCGTCCCCGGCAAGCTCGCGCGGCAGTTCTTCCGCCCGGGCGAGGAGCTCAAGGACTGGACGTTCGAGGGCGTGACGGGGAGCCCGCCCAAGGCGCGGCTGAAGTTCCTGCTCGAGATCATCAACGGGAAGATCTACATCTACGGCGGGGCGGACGCGAACGGCGACTGGTTCGACGACATCTACGAGCTCGATCCGGCCACGAAGGTCTGGCGGCAGCTGTACAAGTGCGAGATCGACAACAAGGAGGCGGCGTCGCGGGACAACGTCTTCTGCGGCTACCAGCTGATCTCCCTGCGCAAGGGCACGCTGGGCGACGAGCTGCAGTTCGCGTCGGCGAGCGACATCGCGCCGATGCTCGACGCCAAGCGCGGCGACTTCAAGACGACGATGACCTCGTTCATCCAGAAGGAGCTCGGCGAGCTGAACGCGAGCCTGCTCACGTCGAAGACGGCGATCTCGATGCAGCCGGCGGAGGGCGACACGGCGGCGCTGCACAAGGTGATGGGCGCGATGCAGAAGCTGCGCACCGAGGGCAAGCAGCAGGAGTTCGACATGGACCGGCTCGCCGACACGCTGCACTACATGAAGACGCACAACATGGGCAAGACGGACGTGCTGCAGCGCAAGCTCGAGGAGGCGGCCGACACGTACGCCAAGGCGAAGAAGGCGATGCCGAACGTGAAGAAGAACATCAAGCAGCAGCAGGACCAGGACGGCCTGCGGGTGATCGAGACGCTGCGCGAGTTCGAGGAGAAGATGGAGAAGGAGAAGACGAAGTTCCTCATCTCGGAGGTCTTCTCCGACCGCTGCTCGTACGAGCGCGCCTTCCAGCTGTGCGTGTCGGGGCACGTGCAGGTCTCCGAGGCGGAGGCGCAGCTGAACAAGATTTGCGAGCTCGCCGACCTCTTCGAGTTCCACGACAAGACGCACGAGGCGCGCGAGACCGTCAAGGCGATGCGCGAGTCGCTCGTGCTGGTCAAGGGGCTGTGGGACCTCGTGTGCATCGTGCAGTCGCAGGTGGACGAGTGGAAGGACGTGCTGTGGGACGAGATCGAGCCCGAGAAGATGGAGGAGGAGACGAAGGTCTTCTCGAAGATGGTGCGCCAGCTCGACAAGCGGGTGCGCGGCTGGCTGGCGTACAACGGGCTCGACATGCTCGTCAAGAACTTCCTGCTCGCCGTGCCGTGCGTCGCCGAGCTCAAG
Source organism: uncultured Pirellulaceae bacterium (assembly GCA_964640885.1). Taxonomy (GTDB): domain Bacteria; phylum Planctomycetota; class Planctomycetia; order Pirellulales; family Pirellulaceae; genus JAZADA01. Next base: position 1,668 of record CAZXJC010000559.1, read on the forward strand.
TCGCCGTCGATGCGCGACCGCCACTGGAAGCAGCTGATGGACATCACCAAGATCGAGATCACGTTCACCGCCGACTTCAAGCTGGCGAACATGCTCGACCTGCAGCTGCACAAGTTCGTCGACGACGTGGGCGAGGTGGTCGACCGCGCGATGAAGGAGGACAAGATGGAGCAGACGCTCGAAAAGCTGAAGAAGACGTGGGACTCGATCGACTTCGCCTTCGACCAGCACAACGACACGGACGTGTTCCTGCTGCGCCTGCCGGAGGAGGACTACGAGAACCTGGAGGACAACCAGCTCGTCGTGCAGGGCATGATGGCGTCCAAGTACCTCGCCACCTTCGAGGAGGCGGTGACCAAGTGGCAGAAGGACCTGTCGAGCGTGAGCGACGTGCTCGGCCAGATGATCGACGTGCAGCGCAAGTGGGCGTACCTCGAGACGCTCTTCATCGGCTCGGAGGAGGTGCGCAAGGAGCTGCCCGAGGACGCGGAGCGCTTCTCCAAGATCGACGTATCGTTCAAGAAGCTGCTCAAGACGTTCCTCGAGGTCAAGAACTGCGTGCGCTGCTGCTCGGACGAGTCGCTCACCAAGACGCTCGACCACCTGATCGGCGAGCTCGAGCTGTGCGAGAAGGCGCTCGCCGAGTTCCTCGAGGCGAAGCGCATCATCTTCCCGCGCTTCTACTTCGTCTCGCAGACGATGCTGCTCGACATCCTCTCCAACGGCAACCGGCCGTGGGTGGTCGCGAAGCACATCAACGCGATGTTCCAGGGCGTGAAGGAGGTGGGGCTGAAGGGCGACCCCGCGACCGAGTGCGTGGGGCTCATCTCGAACGAGGGCGAGAAGTTCAACATGGAGGTCACGGGCTCGCTCAGGCTCAAGGGCAAGGTGGAGAACTACCTGAACGAGCTGATCGCCAAGATGCGGCAGGAGCTGCGCGCGCAGCTCGGCCGCGCGATCGAGACGTACCCGAACAAGAAGCGCACCGAGTGGCTGCAGGACCACGTGGCGCAGCTGGTGATCGTGACGACGCAGTACCAGTGGACGCTCGAGACGGACGCGGCGTTCGACGCGATGGAGCGCGGCGACAAGAGCGGCCTCGAGACGTACCGCAAGAAGCAGCTGGACCTGCTCGAGGACTGCATCACGATGGTGCAGGGCAAGCTGGACAAGCTGACGCGCCGCAAGGTGATGAACGTCATCACGCTGGAGACGCACTCGCGCGACATCAACAAGGGCATGATCGACGCGGGCTGCGCGCGCAAGGACCACTTCATGTGGCTGTGCCAGCTGAAGACGCGGTGGGAGGTGAACGAGAAGTACGGCTTCCAGGGCGACACCAACAACAACGGCTTCCTGTACATCTGCGACGCCATCTTCCGCTACTCCTTCGAGTACCTTCCGAGACACTTCCGAACCCGAGCACCTCCCACCCCCTGCCCAGGAGCGTCCGTGCCCAAGCACGTGCTGCCCGCGTGTTGTCACGCTCCTCCTCTCCCGCAGGTACCTCGGCAACGCGCCGCGCCTCGTGATCACGCCGCTCACCGACCGCATCTACATCACCGCGACGCAGGCGTGCCACTTGATCCTCGGCTGCGCGCCCGCGGGGCCGGCGGGCACCGGCAAGACCGAGACGAC
>CAZXJC010000560.1:0-6011 GCA_964640885.1 uncultured Pirellulaceae bacterium
CTCATACAACCGACTACCTGTCACTCGCCTTTGACGAATTCGTCGAACTCCATGGAGATCGCCACTTCGGTGACGACCGAGCAATTCTGACCGGGTTTGCCAAGATCAGCGATCAAAAGGTCGTCGTCGTCGGTCATCAAAAAGGGAAGACCTACAAAGAACGGACGGCCTGTTCCTTCGGCTGCGCCCATCCCGAAGGTTATCGCAAAGCACTTTCTAAGATGAAAATGGCTGCCAAGTTTGGTCTACCCGTCATTACCTTCATCGATACACCCGGAGCTTACCCCGGTATCGGTGCTGAGGAACGTGGGCAAGCCTGGGTCATTGCCGAAAACATGTACGCCATGTCTCGCCTCGAAACTCCCATCATCTGTGTCGTGATCGGTGAAGGGGGCAGCGGAGGTGCACTCGGGATTGGTGTCGGCGATCACATCGCCATGCTCGAACATTCCTATTACTCGGTCATCAGCCCAGAAGGCTGCGCCGGTATCCTCTGGAAAAGCCATGCACATGCCGAAGATGCAGCAAATGCATTACGCTTTACCTCGAAGAATCTACCCGACTTAGGAGTCGTCGATACCGTTATCAGCGAACCACTCGGTGGCGCACACCGAGATCACCATCGCACAGCCGCAGAATTAAAACTATTCCTCGGCAAAACCCTCCGTAAACTCTCCAGCATCCCCACCGACGAACTTGTAGAGCAACGCTACAAAAAGTTTCGTCACATGGGAGTCTTCTTCGAAGGCGCTTCACTCAGCGCACCAGAATCCTTTAGTCCTGCGGGGCAGGGGACCAACTGAAACTACCACCGTCGAATTCATCCCCGCGGTGATTGTCGCGACCTCACCATTACCTCCAGGCCCACGCAGCACGAGTCCTGGTGGCTATCAGCCCAGCGAAACTCAATATCCATTCGCAGGGTTTCTTCGCGGCCATTCTTTGCAAGTCGTGCCAGTAAACAAACGAAGCACTTTCTCAACCCGCACACTGCAACGCCACTAATCGCACGGCAACTAACCTTAAACAGTTAGTTGCCCCCGGTCCCAGGAACGAAAGACTCTAGAAACCGGACCAGGATCACTCCACAGGCCCCCTCTCGCCGAGAGGGAACAACGTCCGATAATGTTTCTTATGTTCGGTTGGAGACCCTTGTTTTACAGGGGTTTGATTAATCCAGCCTAGCGGGCCAAACCATCGCTCGAAGGACCATCAGCCGTATGAACATCGCCAGCCGCTGCTTCCTCAGCTGCCCCCCCTGCTGACATGTCCAAATCCGGTGTGGCAGACGGATCCAAGTCGCGCATATCACCATCCAATTGCTCAATAAATGGATGCAATACCTGGTGAATCTCTTCCGGCATCAAGGTATGCGATTTGTCAAGCAAAACCGCGATGTAATACCCAGACCGGGAAGAAACAATCGATTCGCGTGTTTTATCACCAAGTAACGTGACCGAAAACAGGGTTGCCAGCACGCAAACAATCACACCATTGAAACAACCAAATAAAGCACCAATCTGGCTGTCAAATTCCCGCAACTTGATCCGGTCAATCAAGTGCGAAACAAACCGGAAACTCAGCCAGATAACCAGCGAGCAGCCAATGTAAAGAATCAACATTGCCAGGAATATGTTCCACGGATGAGAGGCGGCAATCATCTCCGAAACCGGTGTCCGAAAACGGTAAGCAACCAGGTAGCTGACAAAAACTGCCGACAGCGAAGCCAGCTGCCAGGCCATTCCTTTCCAGGAACCGTAGAGTGTCATTAAAACGACAACCGATACCATTAATAGATCATATGCTACCATGCCTAACGACTCCGCCCTGATTGGCTGGACCGATTTTCCGGGGCGACAAGTATAGCGTGCTGGCCTGCGGGAACGAAGGTCAATTAGGAAAGGCAAAATGAGGCTTTTCCCCCCCTACCCTTGGCCCTTACCAATAATTCTTAGGTCCCAGGTCTCGAACTGTGACTTTGCTCTTGGACTGCCAAACTCTTTTCGACTACAGTTGCACCTCGCCACGAAAACCCCGGTCAAAACGTCTGCAGTGAATCTTGGGAGTGCTGATGGCTGGCTATCGAACTCACCTGGCCACGAGTACCACGCTCGGCATAGGCTACGCCGCGATTGGCTATACCGCCGGCTTACCACTGCCAACTTGCACACTGGCTGCCGGTCTCTGTGGGTTTGCTGGCATACTTCCAGACCTCGACAGCAAAACGGGAATCCCCGTTCGCGAAGCCGTCTCCTTTACCGCAGCCGTCGTTCCACTGCTGATGGTCGATCGTTTCATTCACCTGGGCTGGTCTCACGAAATGATCGTCCTGGTGGGTGGCTTGATCTACCTGGCTATCCGCTTTGGCATGGTGGAAATATTTCGCCGCTACACGGTTCACCGTGGCATGTGGCATAGTGTTCCCGCTGCCGTGACAGCCGCCACTGTGACCTTTCTTCTCTGTGCTTATCCGGACATGACGCTCCGCTGGTACAAAGCCGGGGCCGTCCTTACCGGGTACCTGGGACACCTGATCCTCGACGAAATTTACAGTATCGAGTGGCAGTCCGGACGCCTGCGTTTTAAAAAGTCTTTTGGGACCGCCTTTAAATTCTGGAGCCGTCAAAGCCACTGGGCCAATGTCTCCACCTACGGAAAATTGGTCTTGTTCATCCTGCTCGCGTTGGGCGACCCGCTGGTAGTACAACAACTGCCGGAAGATCAAACAGAATTACCGCGGACAGCCCGCCAACTGCTCGAGGATGCGGTCGAGCACGGTGACAGTGTCATTCGCTAGGCGGCCCGGCTACCAACTTTCGATCACCAGCGTCACCGGTCCATCATTGACCAGGCTGACTTGCATCATGGCCCCAAAACATCCTGTCTCGACGGTCACGCCTCGCGATCGGACCTCTTGGGAAAACTCTTCGTAGAGCGGCTCTGCCAGTTGTGGATCTGCCGCGTCCACAAAACTGGGACGGCGCCCTTTGCGGCAATCTCCCCAGAGCGTGAACTGGCTGATCACCAGCATCTCTCCCTCGACGTCGAGCAGCGACAGGTTCATCTTCCCCTGCTGGTCAGCGAAGATCCGCAGGTTGACAATTTTGTCAACCAACTGCTTCACTTCGTGGGACGTATCCTGTTTCCCGATACCGAGCAGCACCAGTAAACCAGGTCCGATCTGACCCACGGTCTGATCGTCAACCTGGACACTTGCCTCGGTAACTCGCTGCAAACAAACTCGCACGCCATTATTCCTCGCCGCTGGTTGACTTGACTACTCTCCCGTCGGAAACCTCCAGGTTTTGTTGCCGTCGAATTACATTCACCTGGTCCAATATCTGTTCAATGACCTGGTAATTTTCTCCCACGGTACCAATTTGGACCCAGAACGCCCAACCAATCGCCGCGGTCCCGAGGATTGCCATCATAAAATGGACAACCACCCATTGTGCTGCCGCCACACCAAAAGCGCTAGGATCTGCTGCGGCTCCAAAACAGATGATCGCCAGCATTACGAACACGCCAGCGAGTGCCCAGGGATAAGTGCGCCGTTTAAGCTTCCGGCTTTTCTCGTAGAGGGCCGGATCCAGGCCATACTCCTCAACCACTTCACGACACCAACGCGTGGTACCAATGAAATAAGTCACCGAGACACTGTTAACCAATACAGTCACCAGGGCAGCCAGCACACCGAGTAAGAAGTGAACTGTTTGCCATCCCTGCAGACGATTAAAACGAACCAGGAAAAGATCCTGCTGCCGTTGTTGTTGCTGAAGTTTCTCTGCTGCTTTCTCGAAAGCAGCTTTTCCTTCCGCCAACTCCGCCGGGCTGGCCGAGTTGCGTTCTCTTAAACGCAACTGATGCTGTTGAATCCCAACCTGTTTCTTTAACTTAGCCATCTCACCCTGGATCTCGGCACGCTCTTTAACAGCCTGGTTCCAGTCACCGATAGACCAGCCAAGAATAAGGTTGCTAAGCAACAAGGCCAGAGCGAACAGGACCAGGACCGAATAAATACGCGCCACGAGAAAACCAGACTTCTAAGAAGAGCTTGCTGGAAAAACCTTCCTCCAACCCGAGGATAACCGGAGATCAGTGTAGACGGTCGTCAGCAGATCAGTCCAGCCCCGACCCGCTTCTCTACTATGGAAGGAAGCACCTGATCGATAGAATAGGGACATGACAAAACCGTGGATAGCCATCACGATGGGTGACCCTGCCGGAGTCGGCCCCGAAACCATTGCCTCCTTGTGGGCAGATGAGTCCTTTCACCAGTCCTGCCTGGGGCTGGTGGTCGGCAGCGCGCCGGTCATGCGCAGGGCCGTTGAGCTGACGAGCAATTCGATCGAGGTCGTCGAAGTCGATGCTCCGCGGGAACTGGACCCCTCCCCTGCCCTGATGCCACTGATTGCCAGCGATGACGGTGAGGCTGAACAGGTCCCGGCCGCCACGGTCGACCCGCGCGGTGGCCAGGCCGCTTACGACGCCCTGCTGGTGGCGGTAGAACTGGCTCTTCGTAACGACGTGGACGCCATCACGACCGCCCCCTTGAACAAAGCGGCGTTAGCAGCCGCTGGCCTGCCGCTACCGGGACATACCGAATTACTGGGACAGCTCTGCAACGCACCCAATGCGGTCATGATGCTCTACTTGCCTCCGGGAAACTCAGTACTCGGGCGAGTCGGCTTGGGCGTTACGCATACTACACTCCACACGCCACTAGCGCATGTGAGTGGCCAACTCGATATCGAACGAATCACTACCGTTACCCAATTAACCCATGACTTCATGACCCAGTTACTGGTCACCAATAATCATTCGCAGCCAGCTCGGCTGGGAGTGGCAGCCCTCAATCCGCATGCCGGAGAACAAGGACTGTTCGGCCTCGAAGAAGTCGAGACCATCGGGCCAGCAGTTGCCCAAAGCCAGGCGGCCGGTCTTAACGTCAGCGGACCACTTCCGGCAGATACCCTGCTGGTCCGCGCTGCTGCCGGTGATTTTGATGCCGTCGTAGCCATGTATCATGACCAGGGTCACATCGCTTTAAAATTACTGGGCATGCACGAGGCCGTTAATATCACCCTCGGCTTACCCATTATTCGTACCAGCGTGGCGCATGGCACAGCCTTTGACCTGGCCTGGCAGGGTCGGGCCCAGATCACGGGTCTGAAGCAAGCCGTAAAAACAGCAGTCCAACTAGCCCCACTGCGACACCAACTGGCCTGGAATCAAACCACTTCTTCCTGAACGGATCATGCGAATCCTCTCCCCACCATCTCCACGAACCCGGGTGGCCCGCTCGCAAGTCTTGCTGATCCTGCTGGCCGGACTGCTCGGCAGCAGCTCCACAGCAGCCGAACCACTCCCCGACATTCGCCAGTTTGCAAAGCAACCGAGCACCCAGTTTCTCATCGATTGGCGCAACGTTCGGAACGGTCATCCCTACAAGGGCCGCCGAGCTGCTCAGCCGCACACGGGAGCCCACGTCTACTTTCAGCCCCCTACCAAGCGAATGGATCCCAGCAAGCCAACCAGCTATCCGGCGATCTATGCGGTCGCCGATGGTTACGTTGCCAAGATCGATGAATCTTTTAAGCAGCGGGAGATGTTTAATCGCACCCTTAACAAACGCCAGTCAAATTACCGTTACGGAGTCACCCTGGCGATCGGAACCAAGCAAGGAAAGCCCGTTCACTTTCACTATAGTATCGAACCGATGGTCGATCCGGGAAATACCCGCTTCTACCAGCCGTTCATCCTCGTTAAGAAGGGCCAGCAAGTCCGCCAGGGTCAGGTGATCGCCCATATGTACATGCCGGATCACCCCCAGTTGCAAGCCAATTCACATATCCATTTCAACCTGATGGATACAGGCCAGCGAGAATTCATGGCACCAACGATCTTCACTGACAAGATCAACCGGCAATTTCACCGTAGCTGGGGGCGACGCTGTTTCGATGGCCAGCAAGCAATCCCCGCCTGCATGGGTTATCGCCTCACTGCCCCAG
>CAZXJC010000561.1:0-9078 GCA_964640885.1 uncultured Pirellulaceae bacterium
GCAAAATCATGATTCGGTCTGCCAGTCGATCAATCTCATCAAGTCGGTGGCTGATGTAAATAATCCCAATTCCCTGGCTACGAAGCTCGTCGACAATCTCGTAGAGGCCTTCTACCTCGCGCGGTGTCAAGGCAGCACTCGGTTCATCCATCACCACGATGCGGGCATTGAGAGCCAGGGCCTTGGCAATTTCTACGATCTGTTGCTGGGCCACGGTCAAGTTCTGACACAATTGATCCGGATCAACCTGGGTTCCAATTCGATCAAACAATGCTTTAGCTGCTTGCTTCTCTTGCTTGCTGGCTATCCAACTGAAAATGCTCCCTTCCTGACCAAGAAAAATATTTTCCCGAGCCGAGAGAGCTGGCACCAGATTGAATTCCTGGTAGATGATGCCAACTCCCGCTCGCTGGGCTGTCAGCGGGCTGTCCATCTCCACCGGGGTACCACCGATTTCAATGCTACCGCTGTCGGGCGCGTGGACACCACCAAGAATCTTAATAAGCGTACTTTTTCCGGCCCCGTTCTCTCCCAGCAGGGCCAACACCTCACCCGGATAGAGGGTCAGGTCAACGTTCTCCAAGGCCTGAACACCCGGAAAGGACTTGGAGACCCCTTTCATGCCCAGCAAGGGCTGAGCAGGGGTCCTTGGTGAATTAGATTCTGACATCTATTTCCCAGCTTTACGCCGTTCGTTGTGAGCATTAATCACTTTCTTGAAACCATCCACTCTCAGGACACAGGAATTAGCCTGTTTAAAGTCGAGTACCAGGACTTCGCCTCCTTCGTCCCCTAGCAGTTCAACCATCGCCTCTCCGGCCAACTCACCTCCCTGGAAATTATCGGTCCCGATGTGCCCGGCAATTTCAATCCCGTCAGCTACGCACTGCAAGTCACAGGTAAAGACAGGGATTCCGGCCTCGTTCGCTTTCTTGATGGCCGATCCGATCGCCAGTCGATCGGTTGGATTGAGCACAATCGCATCAACACCCTGGCTGATAAAATTCTCAACCTGGTTAGCCTGTTTTTCGACATCAGAAGCTGCATCGGTCGTGATCACCTTGTACCCATTTTTTGCTCCAGCAGCGGTTAGGCTATCGCGAATCACCACGAAGAACGGGTTCTTCAGCATCATAGCCGAGTAACCGATAACACCTTTCTGCTCAGTTATCTCGGGGATCGTCTCCGTCGTTGCGTCAGACTGCAATTCAGGATCCTGCTCTGCATCTGCCTTCTTGTAGAGCGAGGTGGGAATCAATTCCAGCTTCTCATAATCTTCTCCTGCCTGGAAAGCCAGGACTTTTTTCATGATCTCGACACCCATCTTCTTCGGGAACTGAATCGGATCCGCATAAATCTTGCCTTCCAGGATTGCCTGCTTGCCCGCTTTCTCTCCGTCAAATCCAACGATCTTAATCACGTCGGTCTTGTTCGCCTCCTTGATTGCTTGCCAGGCACCCAATGCAGATGGATCATTGATCGCAAAAACAGCACGAAGATTCGGATGGGCTTTAAGGCTGTCGACAGCCGCCTTGTAACCAATGTCCTGATCTCCACCACCATTGATTTCACTAACGATTACAATCTGTCCATCGTTACTGCCACTCTTGCTCGCCTGGTCACCACCAGCATTCTCTTTTCCCGAATCGGACCCAACCTCAATGTTCTCGTTACCCGAGCAACCGATGACAAACAATATTAAAAGGACTGATAACCAGCTTCGCCTGTTCATAACTCTACCTTTCCCGAGATGTATCCAGTTCGCAACTTCTTGAGCGGTGTCCCTGCAATAGCGCCAGGACATTTCTAATTACCTTCACCTATAGCATCATCGGGCATGCCGAGCTCGAACGCAAGCGCCCAATCATTCACTCACCCAACCGCTGTCGACATTCGTCGAGGATCCCCTGGGTACGACTGGCACCAACCCGGGATGCACCCAAGGCACGCATTTCCAGCAGCGAGTCCAAGTCCCGAATGCCGCCAGCCGCTTTAACCTGAACTGTGTCAGGCGTGTTTTCAACCATCAGCTTGATATCCTCGACCGTCGCTCCACCGGTCCCAAACCCTGTCGATGTTTTGACCCAATCGGCATTTAGTTCAGTACATATCTTGCAGAGCATCAGCTTCTGGGATTCGTCGAGGTAACAGTTCTCGAAGATTACCTTAACTTTTTGCCCGGCCGCATGCGCTGGTTCAATAACAGAGGCAATGTCTGCCTGCACGTAATCCCAGTCACCACTCATCACGCGTGAAATATTGACGACCATGTCCAGTTCCTGACAACCGTCCTCCAACGCCCGCTCCGCTTCGGCGCGCTTCAGTGCCGTGGTATGACCACCGTGTGGAAAACCAATCGTGGTGCTGGCAGCCACCCCGCTGCCCTGAAGAATCTCCGCACAGCGTTTCAGGTAATAGGGCATGATGCAAACACTAGCCACACCATATTCCACCGCCAGTTGGCAACCAGCTTCCAGTTCCTGCTCGTTGAGCGCCGGGGGCAAGAGAGAATGGTCAATCATGCCAGCAATATCATTGTAACTATAGTCCATTGGTTCCCTTTCAAGTGATAACTTCAGCCATCCATTAGCGGCTGCAAACAGGCAGCACTCTGGACCAGGGACTGCCGCCTCAATTCCAGTGTCTCTTCATAATCCCTGTCTTCAACTTCTACACAAACGTAACCCTGGTAACCTACTTCCTTCAAGACTGAAACAAAGGCCGGCCAGTCGACATCTCCCAGTCCTGGCAGCTTCGGCGTGTGATACTTAAGCGGATGGGCTAAGATTCCTACGTCGTCAAGTTGCTGCTGGTCCAGTTGGAGATCCTTGGCATGCACGTGGAACAATCGATCGGCAAAATCCCTGACTGGCTGCAGGTAATCCATCTGTTGCCAGATCATGTGAGACGGATCGTAATTGAGCCCAAAATGTTGGCTGGGAATGGCCTCGAACATGCGCCGCCAAACCTCGGGGCTATTGGCCAGGTTCTTGCCGCCAGGCCATTCGTCCTCTGTAAATAACATCGGGCAGTTTTCGATACCAATACCAACATCATGCTGCTCTGCAAATTCAACCAGTGGTGCCCACACGTCGAGAAACCGGGGCCAATTATCTTCCACGGACCTGGTCCAGTCGCGGCCTACAAAAGTGTTCATTTGTTTCAGGCCCAGCAACTGCGTCGCCACAATCACTTGGCGAAGATGTGTCACTGCCTGCTCAGATTCCTGCTGATCGGGAGACAACGGATTCGGATAATACCCCAGGGCACTGATTTCGATCCCCGCTTCGGCCACTTGACTATTGATGTGATCCGCCTCGGTCGAGGTCAAGTTCACCACGTCGATGTGCGTCACTCCCGCGTATCGTCGATCGGCCTTGCCAACGGGCCAGCACATCAGTTCAACCGCCGAGTAGCCTGTCTCCTGGGCAATCTGCAAGACTTCGGGCAGAGTGAGATCCGGGAAAATAGCGCTGACAAAGCCAAGTTTCATTCCATTACCCTGCAACCGTTAACCGTCAAAAGCGTTTATGCCAAGATTTTCCGAACGACTTTCCCATGAACATCGGTTAACCGATACTGCCGACCCTGGAATTTGAACGTCAGCCGTTCGTGGTCAATCCCCAGTTGATTCAGGATGGTAGCCTGCAGGTCATGAACATGGACGCCATCCTTGGCCACGTTGTAACTAAAGTCGTCAGACTTACCATAGGTCGTGCCACCTTTTATTCCCCCACCGGCCAACCAGGTGCAGAAATTACGCGGGTGATGATCGCGGCCATGGGCTTTCTTGTTATTCATGTCTCCCTGGCAAAAAACCGTCCTGCCAAACTCGCCGCCCCAGATCACCAACGTGTCATCCAGCAGTCCTCGTTGTTTCAGGTCCTTGACCAGTGCGGCACTCGGTTGATCCGTGTCTCGGCACTGAATCGCCAACTGGGTTGGAACGTTACCATGCTGATCCCAACCAGCATGCATCAGTTGCATGAAACGGACACCACGTTCTGCCAGCCGACGCGTTAAAAGGCAGTTGTAGGCAAACGATCCTCTTCGCATGACGTCAGGCCCATACATGTCAAGAATGTACTGGGGTTCCGTGGAAAGATCGGTTAGCTCCGGCACCGAAGCCTGCATCCGGTAAGCCATCTCGTACTGTTGAATTCTTGTCCTGATCTCCGGATCACCAACTTGCTGTTGCTTAATCCGATTCAGTTTCGCCAGGTTATCGAGCAGTTTACGGCGCAATTTCTGGTCCAATCCATCGGGGTTAGAAAGATACAGGACCGGATCACCACTGCCACGAAATTTCACGCCCTGGTGATGTGTAGGCAAGAACCCGCTTCCCCAGTACCACTCGTAGAAAATTTGGCCACAGGAAGCTTCCTTATCCCGCGAAGTCATGGCACAAAACGTTGGTAATTCATCATTCTCACTACCGAGCCCGTAAGACAACCAGGATCCCATACTGGGACGACCGGGCATCTCGCACCCAGTCAGGAAAAATGTAATTGCCGGTGCATGGTTAATCGCTTCCGTGTACATGGACTTGATAAGGCACATGTCATCGGTGATCGATCCGATGTGGGGTAGTAACTCACTAACGTGCGTACCACATTCTCCACGAGGCAAAAACTTCCAGGCACTCGGCAGGATCTTCTGGCTTCTGCCCTGGGTCATCGTGGTAAGTCGTTGTCCCCCCTGGATCGACTTGGGCAAGTCCGTACCCCGCAGTTTTTGCAATCCAGGCTTATGGTCGTAAAGATCGACCTGGGTCGGCGCACCATTCTGGAAGAGGTAAATGACTCGCTTGGCACGAGCTGGGAAATGGGGCCCCGACGGTTGTTGGGCCTGGGTATCCTGACCCAGCAACGATGCTAGTGCAGCCGTACCGATGCCAGCACTGGCCCTGGAAAAAAAATGCCTGCGCGTGACCAGCTGGTTGTGATGTTCCCGTGGATCCGTCGTATCAGGTTATTCCTTGGAAATGACTTCGTCCGTATTCAACAAGATATTCAAGACGCTGGTCAAGGCAGCCAGTTCCTCGGCCGGCAACGTCGCATTGGCAGGTTTCTCTCCGACTGTCAGTAATTTCTTCGCTTCCCCAGGTGCCGCCTGGAAATGCTGGCGAGCTGCTTCTAGGGAATCCAGCAGGATTCGTGTTTCCTGATCAGTCACGACACGTCCGGTCGCCATGCGAAAAGCCCGCTCGATCCGTTTCGTATCGGTTAAATCCTCGATCAGTAACCGTTCTGCAAAAACTCGCGAGGCCTCAATAAAAGTAACATCATTAAGTAGTGTAAGCGCCTGCAAGGGTGTATTGGTTTGTCGGGTACGAACATTACAAAGCTTTCGGTCCGCTTCGTCAAACATGTTTGGCGGCCCCAGTGATCGGCGCCAAAACGTATAGAGGCTACGCCGATACAGACGTGCTCCCTTGTCCTGGGTGTACTTAATCTTGCCAAAGCTAAAATCGGCCCAGAGACCTGGAGGCTGGTACGGTTTTACCGACGGACCACCGATTCGCTCTACCAGTAACCCGGAAAGAAACAGTGCCTGGTCACGGATCACGTGAGCTGGCAGCCGATACCGAGGCCCTCTTCCTAACAGGATATTTCGTGGATCCTGATCGACCTGTTCCGGACTGACTCGCGACGACTGGCGATAGGCAGCACTCGTCACCATTAAGCGAACCAACTGCTTGACGTTCCATCCCGATTCTCGAAACTCGCTGGCCAACCAGTCCAACAGGAGAGGATGACTCGGCGGTTTCCCCTGCGAACCAAAGTCCTCAGCCGTTTCGACCAGTCCCTGCCCAAAAACCTGTTGCCAGACACGATTCACAGCAACGCGGGCTGTCAGCGGGTGATTCGGGTCGACCAGCCATTGAGCCAGGGCCAAGCGATTGCTAGGGGCACCTTTAGCAAGCGGGGACAAGCTGGCCGGCACACCGGAATGGATGCGCCCCTCATCTTTGCGAGGCGCATCGTAGCGGCCAACGGTCAGCATGTAGGTCTCCCGCGGCTTACCCAAGTCCTTCATGACCATCGTCTCGGATCCTTTTTCCAGCAAGCGTTCGATCTGGGTCTCCTTGATCCAGCGCAAGCGATTGGCGTTTCTCGATTCGGCGGTCCTGTCACGATGGTAGCGCGATACCTGTTCCCGCTGCTGCTGATTCCAACTGGCCGGTTCCGCTTTCAGGATCTGGAGTACGTCAGCAGGAGGCAATACTGTCGTTCCCAGTGTCGGTTCAGCCACGTCAGTAACCGAAAGACGAAAATGTCCCAGGACATGATCATCATGTTTGGACTGGTGCTTTAGCGTAATGATCAGGCGAGAACCTGGAGTCACAACCACAGGTGATTCGAGCAGAAAAACAGCTTGCCGATCCTGGGCTGTATTCAGTTCCCCTTCCCAAACACCCCAGCCCTTCGCTTTGCTGGGATCAATTGCTCCTTGGACTTCCAGGCCACCCTGATTAAAATCCGCTATCGCTTTGCTGAACTTCAAGCGAACTGGTTCCTGGTCTCCTTGTTGAACAGCTACCTCGAAATGAGTGAGAACGAAATTCGCTTTACGCCCGGGGCCGTTATAGTTCAACACGTCATGAGTTAAAGCTTCCAAGCGAAACGCCGTCAGCCGAGCGAGTGGACTTTTTCCGACCACGACGTAATCGTCCCGTTTGGGAAACTTGCCAATCACCAGGACACTGTTGTCCTTCTCGATCCCAACGGTGGCTCCACCGGTTGATTTAGCGCTGGCTGGCTCAATGGCTACCCAACCCTCGTACTGGCGATCGTTAATCTTCTGGCGAATCTGCTCAATCCACCGGTTTCTCTCCTTCTCTAGCTGGCCCACGGGCCGATTGACAACTGCCAACTGGCGCTGAATTTCCAGCTGGCAGCTCTGCAACTCACGTCGCTGTGCAAGCGTTAGTACCTTTTGAACAGGTGAGGCATTACCTCCCTTATTGACGGTCCCGGTTTCCGCGACACTGTTGAAATAGTTGTAGAGTTGAAAATACTCTCTCTGGCTGATCGGATCATACTTGTGATCGTGACAGCGGGCACATCCAATAGTAAGCCCCATCCAGACAGTCCCGGTCGTCTCCGTTCGATCAAAGACATACTCCACGCGATTCTCTTCAGCAATTCTGCCCCCTTCACCATTGAGTGGATGGTTTCGATTGAAACCGGTCGCAATCAACTGGTCTTCGGACGGGTTTGGCAACAGGTCTCCCGCCAGTTGTTCAACCGTGAACTGGTCAAATGGCTGATTATGATTGAAACTGCGAGCTACCCAGTCTCGCCAAAAATGCATCGTTCGCGTCCGGTCACCCTGGTAACCATTCGTATCCCCATAACGGGCAGCAGCCAGCCAGTTCCAGGCCATGTGTTCACCGTAACGAGTGGATGCCAGCAATCGATCCACCAGTTTTTCGTAAGCATCTGGTGAGGTGTCAGCCAGGAAATCGTCGATCTCCCGCAATGTCGGAGGCAATCCTGTCAAATCACATGTCAGTCGACGAATAAACGTAACCCGGGCGGCCGGTTCCTGAGGTTGCCAGCCTTCCTGCTCTAATCGTGAAAGGACAAAAGAGTCAATTTCATTTCTGGGCCAGCGACTGGTCCTAACCGCAGGCAAAGCCGGCCGCGTCGGCACAACGAACGACCAGTGCTGCTGGTAATCGGCTCCTTGCTCAATCCATTGTTTGAGAATCTCCTTTTGCTCAGCACTAAGATTCATCTTGGTCTTGAGCGGTGGCATTCGTTCTTCATGATCAGTCGCCATGATGCGTTTAAACAATTCGCTCTGGGCTGGCTGACCGCGCACCACGATCTTGGCTTCGGCATTGGCAAATAGTCCCGTCGGCACATCCAATCGCAAGTCTGCCTGGCGAGCCTTGGCATCAGGCCCATGACATTGAATACAGTACTGCGAGAGAATGGGGCGTACTTGGCGACCAAAATCAACTCGGTCCACACCATGGGCCTGGTTCACCAGCACCAGGACCAGCACAACATTGCCTACCATCAGACGAATTAACAAGCGATTGATCACAGCCGTTTATCCATCATGGTGAAAAGCGAATCGAATAGAGGTCGGCATTCTTCAACTGGAAACGCAGCTTTACCACTTTTCCCGACAGGCTACTGACATCCCCGGCGGATTTCCATTTCACCACATGGTCTACAAAGTCCCCACGAATCGGCTTGCCCTTGAATCCCTTGATCGGATTACCTTGACCATCTTCCAATGTTACCACGACACTGCCGCCGTCCCGTGTAACACAGTTAACTTCGAGTTGTTTACCGGAAAATGTCAACGGTTTGGTCTCCAGTGAACCACCTTCTTTACCTGCCTGCACCGAGACAAACCCATCCACGCGGTAGGAAAAACGACGCACGCGACTGTCGGCACCCGAGTAATAGGCTTCGGTTCCGTAGATTGACATATGAGTCGGATCGTTTGGTAATGAGAGCAGACCGTTAGCAGCATAATTACTTCGATTCCCGGCGCGATCTTTCGGAGCGCTTTCCGGAATAATTGCTTCAGGCCACCGTTGAAACGTCGTTCCATCACGGCTACTCATAAACAACGGCTCAACACGACTATTGGCTGGCAGGTAACGCGTTGGAAATCCAATGTAATAACTTGGATTACGGAAATACGGTCTGATTGCATTCGTGTAAAGATGTTCGTTGGGACTGGCAACGTAGGCCAGCTTAGCCGGCTTCGTCCAGTTCACAAAATCACTCGATTCACAGAACTGGATCGAACGCACACCGTCGATGAACAAGCGTGAGTAACAAACATATTTCTTCCGATTGACATCCCAGAATACCAGGTTTTGTGAATCGAAGGCGCCACTGGTGATGACCGGTTTTTCTGAGGTCCGTTTCCAATGAAAACCGTCGGGAGAAGAGAACGTATAAAGCCCGACAATCCCTTTTTGACGTTCTGGGGTGACAAACTCACCTCGAACATAACGCCCCCGAGCAACCGCCTTGTAACGCTCACTTTTTTTTGCCACCGGATTACTGTCAATAAAAGGTGTAAAACAGTGTGTTCCAATCCCGT
>CAZXJC010000562.1:0-7645 GCA_964640885.1 uncultured Pirellulaceae bacterium
GGACGGATGAATGTTAACTCCCTGGATCGTAATCGTGGCCAAGTCAGCAGAATACGTCTCCACATCGATTTCATTAGCCTGGCCGCCATCCACGGTATAAGCCACCACGGCACCTAATCGATCCATGTCGACAAAATCAACGCCATGGCCGATTTCCTCATCGCAGGTGAACAGGATTTGGATCTTTCCATGTGATATTTGCGGGTTTTCCAGCAGCCCTTCGACAGCTTCCATGATGATGGCGATCCCAGCTTTATCATCACCACCGAGTAACGTCGTACCATCAGTCGTGATGAGGGTCGCACCATGCAACTGATTCAATTCTGGATTCTCGGCAACCCGAATGATGGCTTGACTGTTTCCGGGCAGTTGCAGGTCACCCCCCTGGTAATCTTCTACAACTTGTGGCTGAACACCTTCTCCACTGGTTTCCGGTGACGTATCGAGGTGGGCGTTCCAGGCGATCGTCGGTGTCTCAGCGGAAACATTACTTGGCAGCGTTGCCCAAATCAGCCCGTGCTCATCCTGGCAACTGTCGGCAAGGCCCATTCGCACCAGCTCTTGGACCAGGACTTTTCCCAGTTCCCATTGTCCGGAAGAACTGGGGTAGCAATCTGCATCGGGATCCGAGGTTGTCGGGATGATCACGTAACGTAAGAATCGTTCCAGTAATCGGTCTCGATTGATCATTTGATTCTTCCCCATCCGCTAATCGATGTTGGTTTAGTTTTCTGGTAGGCTTTACGCATCATCCCTGCTGAGAACTTGTTTGGAAAGGGGGCCTATTCGTGCCCAACGAGTCGATTCAATACTTGGTTTTTGATGTCGAGAGTGTCGCCGATGGAGACTTGATTGCCCGCGTTCGTTATCCGGAAGAGAGCCTTTCTGGCGACGAAGCAACCAGCCGTTACCGCGCAGAACTGTTAGAAAAATACAACAGCGATTTCATACCCTATACATTTCAAGTACCGGTTTCGGTTGTGGTTGGTAAAGTTGATGCTCAGTATCGATTGATGGAAATCGTGGCACTCGATGAACCTGAATTTCGCTCGCACATCATCACCAAGCATTTCTGGCAAGGCTGGGAAGCTTATCGTCAACCAACCCTTGTTAGTTTCAACGGTCGCACGTTTGATATTCCACTGCTGGAACTGGCAGCCTTTCGTTATGGCTTAAGCGTACCGCGTTGGTTTGCACCGGGAGCCCGCTCGTATGAACAACCCCGCAATCGATACAACGCAGCCTTTCACCTTGACCTCATGGAAGTACTAACCAATTTCGGCGCTTCGCGTTTCAATGGGGGCCTTAACCTGGCGGCCAACCTGTTGGGAAAACCGGGCAAGATGGATGTTCAAGGTTCCATGGTTCAAGATCTCTACTCGCAAGGGGCCTCGCAAGAAATTAATGATTACTGCCGCTGTGACGTCCTGGACACCTATTTCACTTTCCTGCGAGCAAATGTCATGCTAGGCGAATTGAAGCTGGAAGAAGAGCAGCAAATCGTCCTGGAAACCAAGCAATGGCTGGAGGATAGAAGTGCAGAAACCACAGTTTATCAGCGTTATCTGAGCCACTGGGGTGACTGGAAAAACCCCTGGATTGAGTAATGGGGCCAAGACCGTCAATAAGCTAATCATTGCTTTCTTGATACGCCAAACAATTTAGTTATATTTGAGACCATCTCCCGACCACTGGACAAACCCGTGCCGTGCAGAAAACCCCACGATGACCTCCGCGAGGTTGTTACACCTTTCGTGCCATCCGCTGGTCTACGTTGTTCGGAGGAATTAACGAGGACCAGCGGATAATACGAGATGGCCTACCCACTTACTGACTGCATAAATCAAACCCGTTAGCTGCAAACACTCCGCTTCAAGGCGATACTGAAGACGAGGATGAACGAATGCCAGGCAAACGATGGACTTCAACTGAGAAGGAATCCTTGCGACGGCAACTCATTACCGAGCAGCGCAGTCTCGAAAACGTGGAAATCCCTGGTCGTACTCTTTTTGCAATTCGCAGCCAATCCGCGCGACTCGGTTTAATCGAGTTAAAGCCCCCTCGTCTGAAATGGGCACCGGAACAGATGAAACTGCTCAAGCAATACAAACGGGAAGGCTTGACCCCGCTCCATGTTTTCCAGTTCGGTTTGCTCGGTGAACCCTACCGTTCCGTTTGGGCCATCACTAAAAAATGGGGACGCATGAAGCTGGCTGACCGGACACGCAGTCGTTGCATGCAAAATAAGAAACAATGGAATCCCGGTGAAAAGCAGCAATTCATCCGCTTTCTTAAGAAACAAAGTCACCTGATGACTCCGGAAGAAATCGGCGCCCAATGGAACCTGGCACGAAGCACTGTATCCCGGATTCAGACCAAGTACGGGCTAAAAGCAACACGGGAAGAAGTCTTGTTAATGCAGTACTCACAGGCCAAGCAAGAACGAGCTCGCCGTCGCATTCGACGTTACAATATTCGCAACTGGGACAAGCGACGCCAGCAACGGGAAGAAGAAATGCTGGCATCAGCCGAGCAATTGCGCCGCACAGTCAAGCGACTCGATGAACGAATTTGTGAAGACTGCCAGCGACCCTGGCCTAAACGGCGCGAGTTCTTCCATATCAATGAAAAGAAAATCAGCATCGGTACCAGTCGATATTTCAAACGGCGTTGTGTTCTCTGCGAAAACAAACGACGACGCCTGCAGGACCAAAAGAAAAAACGTCGAGAAACCGGTCCAAAAGGCTGATGACAGTCAGGCTGCTTAGCCCAGTTATCGTGGAGAGGTGTTTTCCGGAGCCTGGGCCTGTTCCGCCGGTTGCTGCTCAGACGCCTTCTCCCCGTTCTCATGAATGCTGAATTCAGCCCAGACCGGTAAATGATCTGATACCTCCAGCGCTTCCTGTAAGGAGAGGTTGTATTGACGCATCAGGTTCAATGTTCCTGAACGCCCGGTAAATTCGCTGGTTGCCTTGGAATCAAAAATGAGATTATCTAACTGCTGGGTTTGATCGGTATTAGTCGGTGTTCCCGAGATGGCAACAGTCATGCCAGGGATCTCACCAAGTGGCCCAAGTTGCTGATCATCTGCTTGGAAATCGCCAAGCAAAATCACGTCGTCTTCCTTGCGACCATCGTCCCGGACAAGACGAAATACGTCGTCGAGAAAACCCCGCTCCCGTTCAGCCACAGCACTATCCATGCGCAGATTGACTAGCGTGAAGGTAAATGCCTCGGCCGCAGCAGGACCACGAACTCGGAAAAATCCTACCAGCGGCGGACGATACAATAATTGACCGGGATCTTCCACGGTATAGAGTTGATTACGATCAATCTCGACACTTTCTCGATCAAAGAAGAAGGCGTACTGTTCCTTGGGATCTGACCGGCCCAGGGCTCGACCGGCCACGTAATCATAGCGACGGCCGGTACTGTTGATGCGTTCGATAAGTCTCGCCAGTACGTTGTTGTCTTCGGCGCTAATCTCCTGAATGGCCAGCACATCAAATTGCCGAACGATTCTCGCCATAATCTCCATGACGACAACCTTGTCCGACTTACTGCGACCTAACACTTGCGCATTGAAAGAACCAATTCGAATCGTCTGGCCCTGGCGGGTGACCGGCAACAAGTCACCAATCGTCTCCGATTCGACTACCGCTCGCCGATAGACCCGGAGATTCTCTAAGCCTTCGATCCGGTAGTTCTTAAAGAAGAACCAGCTTCCGGCACCAACCAGTAAAAGCAGAAAAAGAAGCCGCCGACTCATATTGTCGACTCCTGAAAAAGACTACCCAAAAAACGACTACACCGTATCCTAAGTATCGGGTGTTGCCGACAAGCCGCTTGAAGCAAACTTGGACAGGCACGCTAGCGGGCTGCTTCCCTCGCTAAATGGCACAATTCAGGCAGAATGATCTTTTGCATCGCCAGTTCTACTGCTTTCGGCGAACCGGGCATCGTTATCAAAACAGTTTGATTCATCAAGCCAGCAGTCGCCCTGCTAAGCATGGCAGCAGGTCCTACCTGCTCATAACTAAGCATGCGAAATAATTCTCCATAGCCTGGCAATGGGCGAGTGATCAATTGTGTCACGGTCTCATAAGTCTGGTCTCGCGAGGTGATGCCCGTTCCTCCGGTCATCAAAACAGCAGCAACCTCATCCCCGTCTCGCCAACCCTGTAACAAGGGTGTCATCCGACCTGGATCGTCAGGAATAATTTCACGACAAACCACGGTATGTCCAGCAGCCGACAACAGGTCCACCACCAGTTGCCCACCGGTATCAGTTTCCAAGGTACGACTGTCGCTCACAGTAACCACAGCACAGGGAAGACTGGCTGGTGCATCAGCCTTATGTTCATCTGTCGGAGAACTCATTGCTACTCACCTTTTCCTCAGTAATCCAGCGATCGGCATTTCAGCAGTTTCATTATTCCGTTGTTGATACACCACGCCGATTACGTGACCAGCCTGGCACGAGCACGGTTAGCGCCACGCGATCTTCGAGGTTCGGTCTGAACACGGTTACCAGAATCAGTGGCAGATACCATCCCATGTACAAACCTCCACCATTCCCATTCCAGAACCGCGTAGCAACCAGGACGGCGGCTGAGCAACTCATCAGCGTCCCCAGGTTTTTCTGGGCAGGCCATAAAGCCAGGGTCGCAGACAGGGCAAAAAAAGCGGTCATGACCGGCAAGCGAAAAGCTGGATCCCATCCCAGCATCCAGATGCCCTGGAGATCATCCATGCGTGGCATCATGAGACCAAACATACGACGTAAATCTGCTACAAACTGTTGCTCTGATGATGCGCTCAAGAACAGCAGCAATACCAGGACTGCCAGGCTCGTGATCACGCCACTAAGAAATCGCACCAATCCTCGCTGAGAATAAAAACTCAACCACAGCGGCAACAAGAACAACGGGTAATAGATGCAAGCAGAAAATCCCAAGATCGTTCCGGAAATTAATGGTCGCCGATAGAAGACAATCGCCCAAATAAGCATTGCTGCCGGAAAAGCATGATCGACTCGACCTCCCATTTGAGCCGTGTAGGGGAGAATCAAGTACAGCGTTGCTGCACCGATACCGGTCTTGATATTTTCAAAATGCCAGTAGCCAATCGCCACCATCCCCAGCACGATAGCTAAATGGGACAAGATCACCAGCAACCTGGAAAAACTATAATCAACCGGATTTAGTTGAGGAATGTCATCCGCTCGCCAGGGCATGATCGGGACGCTCGGCACATTCTCTAACAGTGAATATCCAGGCCCTTGATGAAGACCATCCGCAGGATCTGTCGACGACTCTTGACCGGGCGGGATCACGGACCGAGCCATTGATTTCCCGTTTCCGGGCGGCTGACCGGCAATCATCACGTTCACAATTAGGAAAACGAACATCGAAAGGCCGAGAAAGGTCAAACCGCCCAAGCTCAAGTTTGATTCCAACAGTGGACGTCGCACCATGGTTGGATCAAACAGTAAACGCAAGAGAAAGAAGCCGCCGATGACCATCAACCAGACGAATCCCAATCGTTGTAAATGCTCAGCAGCAACCAGGCGGTCTGTCACGCGGTTGATGAGCTCCTGCAAATCCTGCTCTGTGGATTTCGTGACTGACGTCTGCGAAGACGAGTCATTGTTCTCAGAAGTAGTGTCTGAAACCGTCGCTGCCCCTGGTTCGCTGTTGCCACCAGCGGCAGTCGCTGAAACTTTCACGGGCAAGGAACGAGCTGCCAGTTGCTCCTGCTGCCCCAAATGAACCAACACCAGGCCAGGTGCAAATAAGATCAACAAGATAATGTCGAGATTACGAACGCTCCAAAACCGATTGAACTTGAAGTACAAGCCAATAATTAACAGCGAAGAGAGATAGACCCAGGTTGTTGGGTTTACTTTTTCGTAATGGAGAAGTAGTTCACTCATGGGGACCACGTCTGCCTGTTGGGTTGTTCTGCAAACACTGCTGCATTTGCTGACGGTCAAGGATAAGCTGCTCGACCAATTTCACACAACCCTCAATCCCACTCTTCTACGAGTCGCTGGCGTGCCTGCTCAGCCCAGGGGCTATCGGGTGCGAGGGCCAGGAACTCGCGCCAGTGGTTTAATCCTTCCTCGTAACGCTGTAATTCATCCAAGGCCCGTGCTAAATGGTAGTGGGCATCAGGGTAGTCAGGATGATACCGTAAAGCACCTCGAAAGGCAGCTGTGGCCAGCTCCAGTTCACCCGTTTCCGCCAATACACAACCAAGGTTGGCCCGCGCTTCAACAAAATTTTCATCTAACTCGACTGCCATGTAATAACGCTCACGGGCCGCGCCCACGTCACCCATCCGATACAACAACTCGGCCAGTTGAAAACAAACTTCCGGATGAGGTCCACCCGCAGCCAGGCAACTGCGATACATTTCCAGGGCCTCTTCCAGGTGACCTGCATCTTCCAGTTCAGCCGCAACTTTCAACATCGCATCAGGATCCATCGGCCCAGTCACCTGAGCAACAGCCTGCTCCAGCAGCAAGATCGGTGGATCTTCATCAAGATCAACAGCCTCCGCCGGGACAATCTCAACTGGTGATTCTTCGTCGGTTTCCAACGCATCAAAGTCGATACGAAGTTGTCCACCTGGTTCCAGGAGTCCTTCACCCTGGCGTAACAACAAAGTCTTCCCCTCAACGATCACCGACAACTGGCTTAGCGGTCGATCAACATCAGGAACAAAACGAGCCAACTCTGCAAGCCGCTGTTCGATCGCCTGAGGCGAAGCGCCAGCAGCCAACATCTCTGCCAGTCGGCGCGCCGTTGAAACCTCCTGGAAATCAAAATACGGCAGCCGATGAATCTCACGCGTGGGAACAATTAAACCACGTCGGTGCCAGCGCCGGATGATCGAAATCGAAACATCCAATAACTCCGCTAACATTGCCGGTGTATAAAGCCGACGAACATGGTGATCCGTTTCCATCAAACCGAGCTGTTCCCACCACTGGGTTTCAGTCAGTATCTCCACGCGACCGGCAGCGACCGCATCTTGAACCGCAGGTGTCAATAGTTGCGCTGGATCAACCGGTGGCCACTGATCTGCACCAATCACGATCAAGTCAACATCTGCCGTCTCAAGGTCTTTACGGCTGCTGGCAAATCCACCCTCCTGGCGAATCATCTGCCGAAACTCGCGCTTGGTGAGCCCACCCAGCTTGCCCACAAAGGCAATCCGCTTGCCCGCAATCGATTTAGTAGCAAGGTCCGAACCAGACATCAGATTCCACCCATTGACAGCAAATAAACGCTCGACCGTTACCCTGTTGTTTTAAAGCAAAAGCCCGGGTTCGGGAATCGGGAGAAAGAATTATACAGCCGACCTTGACCAGTCACCAAAACCATTGCTACCCGCGGTGGATTAATTGTCCGTATCCTCGAACCGTAACCGCTGGCTACGTTAGCAGCAACCGGTAGTGGCACTGCTTAACTGTCCGATCCTGGGGCTTTCTCTTCCGCTTTGGGTGAGGCTGGCTGCACAGCAGGAGCAGCTTTCTTGGCCGGCTCAGGAAGCTCATCAACCGCTTCCGCAGGCTTGGCTGTCGCTGGTTTTTTCTCGGCCGGATTTTCCACAGCCGGTTTCGATTTCGCAGACTTTT
>CAZXJC010000563.1:0-3212 GCA_964640885.1 uncultured Pirellulaceae bacterium
CCCTGGCCACTGATCCTGTCCGGGAAACGCCTTCGAATACCGCCGCAGCCAGTCAACTTCCACAGCCAGCAGCCGACCGGCCTACCACACCTGAGCTTGGCTCAGATGCCGTTGAGTCCCTGTTACCACCAGGAGTAAATGCTGGCTCAACGAATCCGCCAGCATCAGCCAGTACGTCGTCGGATAACATTCCCCCAACCAGCAAGTCCGCCACGGTTGACCATTTACTCCCCGCCTCGGTCGCTGCTTCAGAGCCATCATCATCCGTGGCAAATCCGTTTGCCAGCATCGACATTCCCGGCACAGACGGAACCACCCTTGATGCTGATGGTGACACTCCTCAAATAGCTTTACTGGAACCTGTCAAAACGGTTGCCATTCGGGGTCAGGAGTTTGAATTAAAACAGCGTACTCCTGAAGAAAAATCACAATGGCGAAGACGTAAGAACATGCTAATGTGGATCAGCGGAATCTTGATCCTGTTGGGAACACTGTTTGCCATGAAACGTTAGTTCGCCTCAAGTTCTTGGCCGATGGCAAAAATCTCTTCCGCATCCAGGACGAGATCATTGGTTGTAAACAGCTTCCGAATGGCGGCCAAATGAATCTTCATCTTGGTCCCACCAACTCCAATGGCACCATAGCAGAGAGTTCCATGCTGTTCTTCTTTCTTGGCGGTTACTTCCACTCCTTCCACTCCCAGCGGTGGGACAGCATTGAGGTCAATCACTACTTTAAGTGAATCAGCCGATGTGCGAACTTCTTCTGGTAGCAACATAACGCCTCCGGCCCCGGCAGCAATAACCACGTCCACACCAGCAATGGCCGCCTGCAGTTCCTCCACCTCAGCAACCTGGATTGCATTTACGTTGGCTTCCGGGAGCGTTTCCTTGACACGCTGACAAACACTCTGAGCGCGATCCTGTTGCCGTGATGCAACTCGCACCTGGGCCTGTTGTCGAGCCAGCAGACGGACAACTCGTTGTCCTACTGGTCCCGTTGCTGCTAACACCAGGCAGTTCGATTGCGACAAGTCGACGTGACGTGTGACTGCCAGGACAGCAGCGGCTGCCGTAGTGTTGGCCCCGTTGGCATCCATCATGACAGAAATACGCTTCGGGCCAAAAAAACTGTCGGTGACCTTTTTGACCAACTGTTCGCCGGCTGCAACATCACTGCCACCGACAAAGATCGCCGTGCGATCCAGTGATTCGGTTCGTGGAAAGATGGCATTGTGAACCAGCCCTTCCACCTGTTCCGGTTGAACCGCGTGATACTGCAGCAGGTGATCAACGCCTGCATCAATCGCCACCACCGAATCAAAAGGACAAGCCTGAGGATTAGGGTCAAACTGCAACAGAATTTTCGGCTTTTCCATGAGGGCCTACACTTCCTTGAACATTGAATGAACTACCGAATCCCACCGGCTCAGGATACACCAATCTTAACTATGCAAACGCCCACTCAATTCCTACGGGAAAAGGTGGGCGTCTACAGTTCAAATGATCCTACATTCCCTGTTATTTTCATTAACAAGCAACGTAAGAGATAAGTCGTCAACTCATATGAGCTAACAACTAGCCAGTTCTAGAATCCCTTAAATGGATGGTCAGCTTCATCCTTAGCGGCAAGCATGTCTGCTGCCGTTGGCGTTTTATTCATCGCACTAGCGATTGCTGCCTTGGTAGCTTCGTAATTATAGTCGTAGATCTTCTGGTTATCTTCTGCTTGCCAGTGGATAAAAACGCCGCAAACGATAACGAGATTTTCACAGTCATCTTCTGCAATGACCCCTTCGCCAACCGAATCGGCCACAGCTTTGGCAACCGCCGCTTGGGCTGGTCCAAACATTTGGACTGCTTGCTTCTCCCCCTTGATGGTAACTTTGGTGACCATCGCGGTTGCCGGCTTAACTGCCAGGTTTGGTGTCAAAACCGCCAGCAGGTTGCTATGACCTGCACTCTGACGCGCTAACGCGTTGGCAAATGCCACGCCAACCGGTCCATCTTTACTTCCGATAAGCAGATCGATATGAGCAATTTCAGCGCCTTCGCCAACTAACGCTTCACCAATATACATTGACATAGAATATTCTCCCTCTTATGGATACGAGTTGGAACTCACAGTTAAACAATTTCTGAAGAACAAGAAAAATAACACACCGTCATCTAATTGCAAGAACCCGTCCGGCTGTCCGCTGCGAAAGTAGACCGTTTTCTGAGCTAGAACTGGTGATCAATCAAGAAAATGGCTAATTTGGCAAGATGCCTGAGACTATTCTGATTGCCGGGGCCAGCGTGAGGGGAGCCGTTGATTCCGCCATTCGTGGCGGCTGGGACCCGGTGGCCGCCGACCTTTTCAATGACCAGGACCTCCTACAGCAGTGCCAGGCCTATCGTATCTCAGATTATCCAGAGCAGCTACTAGCGATCTCTCAACAACTACCCGCAATGCCTTGGATCTATACCGGTGGCTTAGAAAATCACCCTCAGTTGGTTGATCAGGTCTCTTTGCGACACCAGTTGTGGGGCAATCCGGGAAGTGTGTTGCAACAAGCATCCGATCCGTTTTTGATTCAACAGATCCTCGCTGACCAGAACCTCCTTTTTCCTCCCATTTGTACGGACTGGTCCCGGAAAACGCCTGGCTCTTGGCTGAGAAAGTCAGTCCACTCGACCGGTGGCAACGGGGTCCAGTGGGCTAAGGAATCAATTTCGACAAACCGGTCGACATCAACAGCGAAGACTTATTACCAGCAGTACATACCTGGAATTTCTTGTAGTGGCCTGTTTCTTGCGGAAAGAACAACCAGCCAACTAATCGGTGTCACTCGTCAAATCGTCGGCAAACGATTTACCAATGGAAAGCGCTTCTCTTATGCAGGGTCGATCGGACCGCTAACACTGACCGCCAAGCAGCAGGCAACGATCGCTCGCATTGGTAGCGTGCTGACTGCTGCCCTGGACTTGCGAGGACTCTTCGGGATTGACTTCGTCTGCCAGCAAAACAAGATCTGGGCGATAGAGATCAATCCCAGGTTCCCGGCATCAGCAGAAATCCTTGAAAGAGCAATGGCAATTTCCCTGGTCGACTTCCATTGCCAGGCATGCCAGGACAATCCCGTAACCAGCCTGCCACCGACTCACAACGAAGTGCAGTATGGTAAGGCGATCGTCTACGCCCGTAAGGCGTGTACGATCAGCACCCAATGC
>CAZXJC010000564.1:0-2789 GCA_964640885.1 uncultured Pirellulaceae bacterium
TCGGATCACCTTACTCTCTGACATCTGCTTTTCGAACCCCTGGAACCAACGACCTGGGCAGATGCTCGCCAAGGGCCAGGAAGATCAGTTGTGTGTTCGGAGTATGAGCGGTATCCTCGGAGGACGCTTCCTGTGACAGGAGGTCCGCCTCCCCGGACGGGAGGGTTCGCGTTATAACAGATTTGAGTCGGACATGTATGAGAACACGATTTTTGAGCCGATCTACGGCAACAGCGATCTGGGCAGCATCGCCGTAGCCATCTTCATCGTCGCCGTCTGCGTCGGTGCGTCCCTCGCCTTGGGGCACGTGGCCAACATGGTGGGGGGCGACAAGACCTGAAGGCCCCTGCCGACGATCCCAAAGGGCCTGCATCGCTCTAGGGCTCACGCTGCTGGGGTTGCGCACCGCGCCGGGTCCTGCGTCTGAACAGTTCACCCTCCGTGATTCGTCGCGGGCCGATGTGAGTTCGCAGTTCACGATCACTGCCTTCGCCACAGGGCTCAACTGGCCTCTGGGAATGGTCCTGCTGGATGATGGCTCGATCTTGGTCTCCATCGTCGAAGGCACCTGTCTGGATCGTCTAGACGTCCGGCGATGCGCAGAGCGTCGCCGGCGCGCAGAAGGTTCTCAACAGGTGCATCGAAGGTCAGGTCATCGAAGTAATCGATGGGAATTGCCGCCTCGACGACACCGACGAGCAAGCCGAACAGGATCCCCGCCGACAACCCGGGCATGCGCATGGGAGGCTCAGTTTTTTCTTGAGGAATTCGACGGAGATTGCGAAGAATGGCAAGGTTTGCCGTTGATTCGGGTCTGTCAACCTTGTATCATAAATCTTGTATGAAAGACCTGACTCGTCCCGCGACAACCTGATGCTTGGCACCAACATCCACCCCGATTGTCGCGGGTTGTCTGTGTACGCTCGTATCGTGCCGCTCGGCTGCACTGTGAAACGGCTGCACGATACAGCGGTGTGCTCTCACCCTACTTCTGACACACACGACAGATAAGGAGAGTTATGCTCGACGCGCTCGGTGACCGCGAAAGCTCGACCCTGAGAGCTTATTTCGACGATATCGCCGACTCTGAGCCTCTGTCACGTGAACGTGAGGTTGAACTCTCGGCTCGCATTCAGGATGGCGACCAAGATGCTCGTGACGAACTCATCCAAGCCAATCTGCGCTTCGTCATCGACGTGGCGAAGAACTATCAGAATCGTGGCTTGTCCTTCCCCGACTTGATCAGTGCCGGCAATCTCGGTCTGATGACGGCGGCGGAGCGTTTTGATGGTACCAGAGGTTACAAATTCATCTCTTATGCGGTATGGTGGATTCGCCAGTCGATTCTGCAGACGATTGCCGAGCACGTGCGAACGGTTCGCCTGCCGCTGAACAAGCTCAGCCTGCTCAAGGACATCTCCAAGGCGACCCGCAAACTCGGTCATGGCCGTGACCACGAGCCGGTTGTCGAAGAGATTGCCAAAGAGCTGGATCTGTCGCCCGATGTCGTGACAGACGCCATCCTCAGCGCGCGCCCCGTCAGTTCGTTGGATGGCGCCTTCGACGACGATGAGAATCGTTCGCTGCTCAACATCGTCCCTGACCAGAATCAGCGGGCTCCCGACTCCGAACTCATGCGAGGCTCGGCACGGGGCCAACTCGAAGACGTCCTCAACAGTCTGGACGAGCGCGAGCAGAAGATCATTCGTCTTTATTTCGGTCTCGATGGCATGGAGGCATTGACCCTCGAGCAGATCGGCGATTTGATCGGTGTGACACGTGAGCGTGTGCGCCAGATCAAAGAGCGTGCTCTGGGTCGCCTGCGGCACCCGTCCCGTTACCAGTTCCTGAAGCAGATTGCCGAATCGGTCGAGGAGACGGCAGACGCGTAGGTGCAGTGCATGAAATGAAGTTGGGGCGCCACCACCGGTGGCGCCCCTTTTTTTGTCACGGTTTCGCTCTAGAACGATGTGTCAGAGGAGTCTGACGTCTTGTGCCATAGGGCCCTTGCCTGACTCCGAGATGTCGAATTCGACGCGTTGACCCTCTCTGATCTCGTCCGATGTGCCCAATGCAGTGAAGTGGACGAACAGGTCGTCCCCCGATTCACGGGTGATGAACCCGTAGCCCTTCCTGGAGTTGTAACATTTGATGACACCTGTCTCTCGATCCGTCACGAACTGGGTCTCCGTCTGTAACCGTCTGGCGTTGCTGGTCTTGCTCCTGTTAGGGGGCGCGCGGGCCCAATCCACCTCCTCCACCATCATCGCAGAGCCTGAACCGGTCCTGCACGACGGACTCTACGCCACCTTCGGAGTCGGTGTCGTCGACGTCGATGCCGGATCAGGCGTCGATGTTCCTCTTGGCTTTACCCTTTTCGCCAGTCGCATTCGTGCCATGCTGACGGTGAGTGCTCTTGATCTGGGGCTGTTGCAGCGCAAGGAGGAGGGGAACAGTCGCTATCTGCGCATTTTCGATGCGCGCACGGGCACCGACTTCTGCGTCGACAGCTCAAATGGTCAGATCACCAGCTACAATCGGTGTTCGGGTGACACAGATGTGCTGCGTTCCATGTCGGTAGATCTCAACTTCCTTCCCGTCACCGAGCTCTACGTAGCTGATCGCCTCGGTGCCGTGCACGTAGGTCTGGGTGCCCGCGCCTTCAAGCCACGTACGCTTTACGGCACATTGGGCATGTTCTTCCCGTCTGAATCGGGACGCGCCATCGGTGCACAGCTGTCGATGGGTCGTGAATACATCTTCTTCGGCATGAAGTGGGGGCTCGACAT
>CAZXJC010000565.1:0-3323 GCA_964640885.1 uncultured Pirellulaceae bacterium
CAGCTGCTGAAGAATGTGCTCTGCGATCGCCCTCGGCGTCGGGCATTCGAACATTAGTGTCGGCGACAAGGGCGTGCCAGCCAGCTCCTGCAGCTGACGTGACAGCTCCGTCGCCGCGAGCGAATCAATGCCTGCCTCCATCAGCGGTGTAGACGCCGACACCTCCTGGCTGGTGCCCGACAACAGCGCCACCACCTCAGAGACATGTCCCTCAACTAACGCGCAGTGTTGGGAGCTGGGTAGCGCAACGAGGCCGCGACCAAACATGCTGCCGGCGCGCGCCACCGCAACGGCTGGCTGCACGGCGAGCTGCAGCTCGGAGGAGAAGATGCCGGGCTGCTCCTGCCGCACCACGTCCATGGCCGCGTCCAGCAGGTACGGCATGGCCTCCGCAAACTGCGCGCCGTTGCGTGCGCGCAGCTGCTCGTGGATCTCGGCCCACCGAACCTTGTTGTGCGCATGAAACTCCTCGGGCGACCACACGCGGTGGCTGCTCGCAGCCACGGCGTCGACGTGCTCGCTCTCCAGGCGAGCAAGCCCCGGGTCGCCCTGCAGCAACAGCGCCATGCTCTCTCCCTCCTCGCTGCTCGTGATGTGGTTGATCCGCGCCGACGCGCCGGGCGCAGCGCCGACGAGGCCGCCAAGCTGCCGCCGGTACAGCTCGGGCCGGCGCCAGTAGCGCAACAGCATTTGGCACGTGAATCGCACGCTGTCCATGTAGCTGCCAAAGGCGCCCCCGGAGAAGTTGCCGTCGGGGTGACCCTCGACAACCGTCCACACGCCGTCGTCGGCCATGCAGCCGCCATGCACGCGCGCGCGACCGAGGACCCGCTCGTTGCCCTCGTTGAGCTCGAAGCCGACGGCCTTGATCACGATGCTCGCCTCGACGCGATCGCCGCCGCTCAGCGTCACGCCCGACGCGTCGAACTGCGCCGCGGCGCCGACGACCGACCGCAGCACGCCGACGAAGTGGGCGATGAAGTACATGTCAGAGATCGTGACGGTATGCCCGTCGGGCAGGAACCGGCCCCGCGCCCACTCCTCGGGCGGCGCGGCGGTGGATACGCGGTACACTTCTCGCCACGCGGAGACGATCCGCGCGCTGCCGGCCGGCGGGTGGCTGAAGTTCTCGTCGTACTCGCGGATGTAGTTGACGTAGTCCACCAGCTCGGGGCACGCGATCCCGTGGCGGCGGACGCCGAAGGTCACGTGCGCCGCCCCGTGCTCGAGCGCCGTGCGCGCGTTCTCCGTCGCATACGGCCCATGCCCGAGGATCAGCACCCGCCGACCCGCCCAATCCAGGCCGACGGCGGCGCCGCCAAGCCCGCGGCGGACGACGCCCGCGAAGCTCTCCTCGCCGGCCACCCGAAGCTCGCGCGGCGCGCCCAGCCGCCGGTTCGTGCACAGGACAGCCCAGCTGCACGCCACTCGCAGCCGCCGGCGCGCCATCGTGCAGCCGAGCACCCAGCCCGGCGCTTCGCCGGCGCGCTCGATGGTGCTCACCTCGACGCCTGCGTACGTGCGTGCGCCCAGGCCAAACTGCTCGAAGGCACGCACGCAGTCGCCCAAGATCTCGTGGTGGTGGCTGTGGATCGTGTTCGGCGCCGGCCGCCGCCGCAGCCGCAGCCGGTAGCCCGGCTCCGTCGAGTTGACCCGCGAGAACGGGTTGCCGTACGCGCGCCATACGCCGCCCGCGCGGCGCGTCTTCTCGAGCAGCGCAAAGTCAACGCCATCCTTCGCGAAGGCCGTCGCGGCCGAGATGCCGCTGAGGCCCGCGCCCACGATCGCGACGTCCGTCCGCGCAGGCGGCTCGCGACGCACGGCCATCGCAGCGTCGAGCGCCGCCTCCGCCCTCCGCGAAGCGGCGAGCCGCTCATCGAGAGACAAGCTACGCCACAAGCCCACCGGCTTCGAGTCAGATTCGGCAGCCTGCTGCAACTCGCTGAGCATGCTTAGCGCAGGGCCGTCGAATTCGGCCAAGAGATCCTGCAGCAGCTCAGGCAGCACGCTGCACTGGCAACCGAGTGCGGCATCGCGTCCGACCAAGCAAGAGAGCGCCCTGCTGAGGGTATCTTCGTACTGGTCAAGCGTAATGTGGACCCAGCCGCCTGTCGAGGCAAAGCGGGCTGCCACAAGCGCTGCACCCGAACCCTGGCTGCCGACGAGGGCGAAATCGATCGTTTGCGCGTTGACACCTCGGCTGCACCGGATCGATGTCGCGACTGCGTCAAGATAGGTGTTCCCGGAAGCGTACACGACCGTTCCGCGGCAGACGACGGAGTGGTTTGCCAGTGCGGACAGGGAAGAAAAGAACAAGGCCGCAGTTAAGCACTGGTGCCAAGTTGCCGCAAGTAGGTGTGAGGCGCCCTGGGCTTTCGCGGACATGCGGTCATGAAAGTCCGCCGGCCGCGTTGTGGATACAAGCGACGCCCCAAATGCGGTGGCAAGGTGTATAAAGCCCGCGAATGGGCGCGGGAGCGTCGCAGATGAGAGAATGCACGAATTCACCGCGTCGCGGTCCGCGGCATCAGATGAGTTGACGCGCACAGCCGCCGTGGCGCCGAACGCGAGCGAATGAAGCTGTGCCGCGAGTCCCTGACCATCGCGTGCTACGCGGCCGCTCCGTGACGAGAGCAGGATGCCAGACGCACCGCCCTCGACGAGCAACTTTGCTGCGCGCAAGCCGAGCCCGCCAAGCCCTCCCGTGATAGCAAACGCGCCGCCGCAGCGCATGGAGCAAGCGGCAAGCGCTTTGGCCCCACGTCGCAGCTGCGGCCGACGCCAAGTGGCGGAGGCGTCACGGGCCATCTCATGCGCGTCACCCATGCTGCTCGCCACTTGCGCGCGAGAGAGGGGACCAATCATCGAGACGAGGCACTCAGAGGCGCACGCCACGTCCAGGCTCACGGCGCGCAGCTTTGGATGCTCGAGCCGCAGCACGCGCGCAAAGCCCCACGCGCCGCCATGCGCGGCAGCAGCGGCAGGCACCACGTCGCCCGTCGGCTGAGTGCCGCAAGTCAGCACGGCCATTCGCGGCGGCGATGCCGCGCCAGCGAGCTGCTGCGCGAGTGCCAGCAGCAGCTTCATGGCACCGAGCTGCGGTGCGGTCGAGAAAGCGCCGGCAAGAGCCAGGACAAGCAAGTGCAGGGCTGGACGAAGACGAGGCGGGAATGCCGCGCGCAAGCACCGTGCAGAAGTGTGCAAGCCACATCGCGCGGGACAGACCAGCGCACATGCTCCCTCGCTCAGCTGGGTGGCACAGTTGGGCCGAAGAGCTTCGTCGACCGCCCAGCAAAGCGCATATAGCGTCACAGGGCGCGTGT
>CAZXJC010000566.1:0-5745 GCA_964640885.1 uncultured Pirellulaceae bacterium
GGAAAGCCTGCTCTAGTTCACGGGTTTCTTGAACGTCCGCTAACTGCCTGGTATCTGTTTTAATGTTTCACAACGGGTGGCGCTCTGCGCCTGCTACTGGACGCACGCTGAGAACCGGCCCATAATGTCCGGGCAGCATGAGCGAGACTGTTGGAGACGCTCGTGAGCATGTTAAGCCAGGACGCTTTGGCGGGAATTCTCATTTACGAATCCGGTTGTCAGGAGTTGCTTCGATGTCTCATACCTTACGAAATTGCTTGGTCTCTTTATTCTGCTTGAGTTTACTGCTGGGAATCGGCTGTCAGCGTGAAGGCGATCAAGACCAATCAAATAATCCACCAACAGAGAATGGCAGTGCGATGAACTTGGAAAAAACGTCCTACGGCAAACTTAGTGATGACAGAGAAGTTGACCTGTATACCTGTACCAATGCCAACGGGCTGGTGGTTAAGTTGATTACCTACGGGGCCATTGTGACGTCGGTAGAAGTCCCTGATCGGGTTGTCAAGCTGGCCAATATCACGCTCTGTTTTGATTCGTTAGCAGTTTACTTACCGCGTCACCCCTATTTTGGTGCAACCGTCGGCCGGTACTGTAACCGAATCGCAAAAGGTAAATTTAAACTGGGTGATCAAGAGTACGCCCTGGAGACCAATGACGATCCGAACCATTTGCATGGTGGCAAGAATGGTTTTGACCGCGTGCTGTGGGATGCAGAACCGGTGCAAACCGAGTCAGCTGTCGGGGTCAAGTTTCATTATGTCAGTAAGGATGGCGAGGAAGGCTATCCTGGGAACTTGGATGTCACGGCAATTTACCTGTTAACCAATGACAACGAGTTGAGCGTGGAGTTTACGGCTACGACCGATCAGCCGACACCGGTAAATTTGACGAACCATAACTACTGGAATCTTTCTGGAGCCGGGTCGGGTGCAATCCTGGACCACGAACTGGAAATTGCGGCCGATCAGTCCCTGGCAGTTGATGATACGCTCATCCCGACCGGTGAACTGGTCGATGTCGCGGGCAGCTTTTTGGACTTTACCAAGCCGCAAAAGATGGGAGCCCGGATACAGGAAAGTAAACTGGAACCACTCGGCTACGACCATTGTTTCGCACTGCGCAGCCAGGATGGTTCAATGGCTTTTGCAGCTCGGGTGACCGATGCGGCCAGTGGTCGGGTGATGGAAATAGAGACCACCCAACCAGGTTTGCAGTTTTATTCGGGTAATTTTCTCGATGGTTCAGAAGGTGGGGGCGGCAACAAGCAGCACGAAGCTTTTTGCCTGGAAACCCAGCATTATCCGGATTCCCCCAACCAGCCGGGATTTCCCACGACCATCCTCAAGCCGGGAGAAACCTACCAGCAAAAGACGGTCCACAGGTTTTCCGTGAAGTAAACGCTATCGGTGATGAGAGCCAGCGACTGCTGGACGGTACTTTTAACGAATGATGACGCGATAGGGCATCAGCATCAGCGCCGGTTCGGCGAACAGCTTGCGGACCGCTTCAACATCCTGCAGGTTTTGCAGCCACGACTTGGGAATGTGGTTCTGAAAACCGGGCAATGGACTGCCACCGCCACCGAGCAACTGGTCCAGGAAACTTTGGCTCTCAGGCAAGAGGAGCAGTTCGGCTTTTTCGTCATCCTTAAAGTTGGCCGCTTTTTTCGCAGCTTGAATGGCTTCATGAAGAGTTCCCAACTGATCCACCAAGCCATTCTTTTTTGCTTGTCGCCCAGTCCAGACGCGCCCGCTGGCCAGGGGTTCCAGTTGCTTAACAGTCAAGTTTCGTCCGGCAGCCGTTTTAGTGACAAACTGCCGGTAGACTTCCTCCATGTTTGCCTTCCAGACTTTACGTTCGCCCTCGGTCATCGGGTTGACCGCCGACAGTAGGCCACTGTTCTTGCCGATGCTGATTACCTCGGTCTTTACTCCGAATCGATCGAAGAGGCCGGCGAAGGATATTTTGCCGCCGACGACGCCGATGGAACCGGTCAGGGTGCCGGGTTGAGCGTAAATTTGATCGCAGCCCATAGAGATGTAATAGCCGCCACTGGCCGCGATATTTCCCATGCTGGCAATTACCGGTTTCTTAATCCGCTTCACTTCTCGCCAGATCAAGTCGCTGGCCAAGGCAGAACCGCCCGGACTATCGACTCGCAACACGATTGCTTGCACCGTCTCGTCATCATCCGCCTGTTTCAGAGCTCGCACCAGCGTGTCACTGCCGACCGCCGTGCCGCCCAGCAGGCTAAAGGTACTCTCTCCGCTGACAATGGTGCCGACGGCATAAACCACGGCGACTTTTTTCTGCTTGCTTGCTTTCTTGCTATCCGCGCCGTTGAGCAACAGGTCGAATAATTTGACCATTCCCATCATTCCGGAGAAGTCGTTTTCGACTTTCTTGACAGCATAGCCGTTGACCAGGTCGATTTGACTGGTATCGGTTGCCAGGTCTTTACCGAGCCGCTCCTTAATCTGGTCGCCATAAGCAATCTCATCAATCAGACCAGCCTGGAGTGCCTGTTCTGCAGAGAACAGGCCCTGGTCGATAAGATCGCGAACTTTTTCAACGGGTAGCTTGCGGTCCTTGGCGATGGTTTCAACTAACTGGTCGTAAAAGTCTCCCAGCAGTTGTTCATATTGCTGACGGAACTCAGGGCTCATCGAACTGCGGGTGTACGGTTCTGCTGCTCCCTTATAGGAGCCTACTTGCATCATATCGGCCTTGATGCCGAAGAAGTCAAAAAGGGTTTTGTAATACGTGAGCTCTGCCCTCAGACCAGGGATCATGAGCGTGCCGGATTCGGGCATGATAATGTGATCGCAGGCAGTGGCCAGCAGGTAGTCTTGGGTTCCCGCGTCCTGAAGATCCGCGTAGATCTTGCGGCCTGCTGCTCGCGCCCGGCCGATAGCCAGTCGCACGTCTTCCGCTTGGGCCCTTCCCATGGAGGCCCCGCGAATTTTTAGAACCATTGCAGCCAGTTTTTCATCTTTAGCAGCGCGGTTTAGTCGATCGATGAGTCCGAGCAGACTGTTGTCACTAGCAGCAAACAAACCATCGGATGCGGACATTTCGGAAACGCCACCCTTAAGCGTCAGTTGGGCAACAACTGGGCGTTGTTCTTGCGCTTCTTCTGCAGGTGCTTTCTTGGTGGCCTTTTTCGGTTTTGCTTGTTGGGCGGTTACCGATGTAAGTGGACAAGCTGCTATTAACAAGGCGAGCAGTGACATCGGGAGAAGTGTCGTGACGGTTCGTTTAGAGAACATAAGAAGAGGCTCCTTGACCGATTTTAAGTCGATGATCAAGTCATATTGTGACACAAACAACAGGCACTGGGTACAGTCTGGGAGGCAGTAGTCGGGCGGAGAGCAAGTCAGCTTGACAGTGTACACGTGTATATGTATGGTGGCGTTTTACGAGGGGGCGGTTTTTTTGATCGTGACCCTGTTTTTGCCGGGAGATCTAAATGTCAGCACGACAGCTGTTAACACAACGTCAGCAGGATGTGTATGAATTGATCCGTGACAAGATTGTCAATCGTGGCTACGGTCCCACCGTGCGGGAGATCGGTGAACACTTTGGAATTAATTCACCAAACGGTGTGATGTGTCATTTGAAAGCTCTAGAGAAAAAAGGGCTTATTCGTCGCAGTCCGAACAAGTCTCGCGCCATTGAATTAACTCAGAACGATGCTGATGAGCCTCGCGGCTTGCAGTTGGCTGGCACGGTGGTTGCCGGGGCGACTAATTTAGCTTTTGAACAGAGCGACCGAATAGATTTTGATCACCTCTTTCAACGACAGGATCAATTCGTCTTGGAAGTGCGAGGTGATTCGATGATCGAAGCTCAGATTGCTGATGGTGACTACGTTGTGATTCGTCAGCAGAGAACAGCACAGCAGGGCCAAATGGTGGTGGCTCGTACTGATGGTGGAGAAGCTACCTTGAAGTACTGGTACCCGGAAAAAGATCAGATCCGCCTGCAGCCGGCCAACTCAACGATGGATCCGATTTACGTTGACGATGCAGAAGTCGTGGGCGTGGTCGTCGGTGTTGTTCGTCATCTTTAACCGGCCCGGTCACACTGCTGTTTATGCTGACTTATCCAGCTTGGCCGCCTGATTGATCTTGTTGTAGAGCGTCTTCAAGCTAATTCCCAGTTCTTCAGCTACGGCGGGCTTGTTTCCCTCGTACCGATCTAAGGCTTCCTGGATAGCTACCATTTCCAGCTCTTGTAGGGTCATAGTAGCTTTTGGGCTACTTGGGGAAGTCGCCGCTTGTGAAGGGTTGAACCGTTGTGGCAGATGGTCAATAGTGATGGGGAGCTGATCACAAAGGATGGTGGCGTGTTCGATTGCATTAGCCAGTTCGCGAACGTTGCCAGGCCAGGGTTGCGTTTGCAGGTATTTCATTGCCTTGGGAGTGAATAGTGGCTTGTCGGAAGAAGTTCCCGCATGAAAACGGCGGTAAAGATGTTCAGCGATTTCAGGAATGTCTTCGGTTCGATCTCTTAGCGGTGGTAGCATGATTTCGAAGGTGTTGATACGAAACATTAAATCCTGCCGAAAGCTTTCTTCGGTCACCATCTCTTCCAGCCCGCAGTGCGTAGCACACAAGACGCGGACATCTACTTCAAAGGACTCGTTGTCTCCGAGCCGTCGGATTTCACCACTTTCCAGGACACGTAATAGGGTTGCTTGCAGCGATTTGGGCAACTCACCAATTTCATCCAGGAAGATTGTGCCACCGTGGGCTACTTCGAAGAGTCCAACCCGGTGTTCATCAGCGCCGGTGTAAGATCCCTTGCGATGTCCGAACAATTCACTTTCAATCAGGTTTTCTGGCAGTGACCCGCAATTAATAGCGACAAAGGGTTTTTGCGAACGGAGACTTTGTTCGTGAACCGCACGAGCGACGAGTTCTTTTCCTGACCCGGTTTCACCGCGAATTAGGACGGTTGAATTCGTGGGAGCGACTTTTGCAATGCGGTCACGTACTTTCTGCAAGGCATCACTACTGCCGACCAGTTGCGGCGATCCTTCCGCCTGTTGCAACTGGTGTTTGAGCGCCCGGTACCGGTTGTTCATTTCACGTTTTTCAACGACACGCTTAAGCAGTTTTTCCAACTCCTTCAGCTTGCAGGGCTTGGTGAGATAATCGAAAGCTCCGTGTCGTAATGCAGCTACGGCACTTTCCAATGAAGACTTGCCAGTTAATACGATTGCTTCTGCTTCTGGTGAGAGAGTCAATGCCCGTTCGATAACGTCGATACCAGATAAGCCTGGCATGTCCAAATCAACCAGCAGGCAATCGTAAGTGTTGCGCTGGAGCGCTGCTTCGGCTGTCAATCCATCGGGGCAAACCGTTACCTCGTGTCCCATGCGGGGTATTTCCAGGCTCATCAATTCTTGCAGAGACTCTTCGTCGTCGGCAAAGAGGATTTTTAATGGATTATCCGACTTTTCGGTTTTCTTCATATTTCACATCGTTAGGGGCTAAAGGCAGGGTGACTTCAAAACAAGATCCGGTTCCGGGACCTGCACTGGTACCGATAACCTGACCACCGTGGTCTGTAATAATGCGATAAGTAATCGAGAGGCCAAGGCCTGTTCCCTGGCCATCTGGACGCCGCGTGAAAAACGGCTCGAAGAGATTTTTCCGGACTTCTGCTGTCATTCCACAACCTGTATCAGTTACTGACAGCACGAGATTCTTGGCTTGTTGTTTCAGTCTGACAGTG
>CAZXJC010000567.1:0-20994 GCA_964640885.1 uncultured Pirellulaceae bacterium
AGCTGCCGTAGGGAGCCGGTACCTGCTGACCCAAATTCTCCTTGAAGACCGAGCGACCCGTGCGCTGCCGCTCATCGTAATAGCGGACTTCCCGTGGCGCTCGATGCTTGAGCAGCGTTCTGCCAATCCGCATCTGCCGAACACCGACCGGGGCCAGTACATGTCGCTTGACGTACTGGTCGTATTTCAGCCCGCTCTTGGCTTCAATCACACGGCCCAACAGGCAATAACCAAAATTGGAATAGGCATACCGAGTTCCTGGATCAAAATCGAGCGGCTGCCCCATCATGAAGCGGATCACCTGTTCTGCCTTGGCGGGCGGATTGATACCAAAGCTCCTGGCGATACGAACCGACTGGAACATCGCGTCAAAGGAAACACCCCGGTCCCAGCCGCCACTATGCTGCAAGCAATGCAAAATCGTCACCTGATCAAGACGGGGATCCACCTTGCCCTCATTATTTTCAAAATGAGGTTTTGGCTTGAGAATCTTGAACACTCGATCCGTTAGCTTAAGCTGCCCTTGTTCCACCAGTTGCAGGATTGCCACGGCCGTGATTGGCTTGGAAAGGCTGGCAATACGAAACTGGCTGTCTGGCTTCACCGGCTGTTTCTTTTCCAAGTCGGCATAACCAAAACCACGGGCGTACATCAATTGACCCTGCCGGGTAACCGCCAGCGATGCTCCGGGGACCTTGTGCGTCTTCATGAAACTGGTCATCAAGTCATCAAAGCTGGCCAGGGCCGGATCATGTTTCCCCGTCACAACTACATCGTTGATTTTCATTGGTTTCTCCGCGGCGCTTAATGATCGACGAGGTGAATCACTGACCAGGAACAGCACTGCAACGAGTGTGAACCCGTGCAGGCAACTAAAACTGTGGGAAAATCGGGACAACAACTCAATACTCTCCAGTGGCTAAAGGCTAAACTCGGTCAGCTTCCCCTCGCAGGGCGGGCCCAGGCTGGCCCACAGTGAGCGGGCTGCCGGATCGGCCACGGCGAAAGCACAACTGCGAACCTGGCGACCTTCACCATGACGGCAAATCGACAGGTCTCCACCTTCATGATCTCCAACGCCCGACCGCAGCTTCTCTGGTGACAAGAGATCTTCGCTCCCGGTCAGGACACGGGTAATTTGTTCAATCCGATGTTCGGTAGAACAACGATCCTGTTGAGGATTTTCCAGTGGTTTGAGCCGTTCCGAGAGGTAGTGATTCGTATGAACATACCAGGGAGTTTCCACCGTAAACTCCTCGTGCTCGATGGCCGTGGTTTCAATATCGACACAGGCTCCGGATTCATGAGCCATCATATAGTTGTGTCCCGAAGCACGGTACAAATCCGTAACGGACTGCCGCGCCCGGGTCCAGTCTGTCTGTTGCAGCGCCTGGTGCAAGAGCGCCAAGTAGATAATCCCGGGCCGGGCATCGGTCGGCTGCAGGTTATTGTTACCGACCGCAATCCCCGCCTCGTTCACACCAATCAAGGTAAGACAGCCAGCAGTACTCATGGTCAGGGATTCTGGGCCCTCGTCAGGTCGTCGATGGAAAAGGGAAATA
Organism: uncultured Pirellulaceae bacterium; assembly: GCA_964640885.1. GTDB lineage: Bacteria > Planctomycetota > Planctomycetia > Pirellulales > Pirellulaceae > JAZADA01. The sequence goes on from CAZXJC010000567.1 coordinate 1,563, forward strand.
TAGGATTCGGCACTGGCATGCATGTCCCAGGTCTGACCGATCAGCGCTGTCCCGGAGGCGGACCCTGCCGGCGAGACGGCAGAGGAAGTGCAACCATGAATCTCCGCGCCGGCTGTCTGCCACAACACGTCCTGGAAATCGGTGAGCGCGTTAGCAAAGAAAACATCTTCCAGCGGGCAATCAGCTCCCGCGGCGATGCCAGACCATTCCTCGTAGCAGCGGGGAACATGCTGCTGGTGCAACTGCAGATGAACTTCTGCCAGTTTCACGCACTCTTCCCGTGTCGTCTCGACGCCCCGGTCCCGAGCAAATTGGCAGGCAATTTCATAACGCTCCTCGGCCAGTCCACGAACCTGGTCCCGTAATTGCTCACCATGCTGCTGACCCATTTCATACGGGGTGCCCGTGAGTTCGATGACTTGCAGCATGGTAGGACTCCTGATGATACGACCAATCACGACCCAAATTGTCTCGTCAACCTACCATGGGTCGGTTTGCTATCGCAAGCAGCAGCAATACTGGTCACTTTCCTGTTTAAAATTGGGAATGCCGTTGCCGAGCCTTCCGGGAATCAATAGAGTATGTTAAGTGACTTTTGAGGATTAATTCCCTTGATTGATCAATAATTCAGGAGCAGATCATGTTACGACTGCTAGGACGCGGATCCCAACTGTGCGACAAGCTCACCCGACGCGAGGTGTTGCAGGCAGGCGCAATTTCAGCTCTTGGACTCAGCCTCCCGGACGTGATACGGGCCAGTGAAACTGCTGCAGTAGGTGACCGTCCGACCAAATCCATCATCCTGGTTAACCTGATTGGCGGACCAAGTCATATCGACATGTTTGATATGAAGCCGGACGCCCCGGCCGAGATCCGTGGTGAATTCAAGCCGATCGCCTCCAGCGTTCCAGGGCTGCAGGTCTGCGAACACTTACCCAAGACGGCCAGCTTGATGCACCACTCCACGCTGATCCGCACACACACGCATTTGTACAACACGCATAGCCCGTACAACATGCTCAGTGGCTACAGCGGCCCGGTGATCGTGGACAACGTTGCCAAGCCAACTGACCACCCTAGCATCGGTTCGGTAATGCAATACGCGGGCATTCGTTCTCGGGACGTGCCTTCCTATATTTGGATGCCAAAGCATCCGGGACACAGCCAGGGAAAATATCGGGCAGGCCCCTACGGTGGGTTCCTGGGAAATCGCTTTGATCCCATGTGTACTTCCTACTCACCAACATTTGATGAAACCGAGGGACGCAACGCCCATATCAATCCTGCGGTTCCGATCGCCGCACCGGTTCTTTCCGGACTCGACACCCTGCCCGACGTTAATTTGCAGCGATTGAGCAGTCGCCGTAGCCTGCTGGAAAAATTCGATAACAGCGTGCGGTACCTGGAAAGCTCGGCCGCGGTCACAGATCTCAAGCATCACAAGCAAGAAGCTTTCCAGTTGTTAACGTCTTCCAAAACGAGACAGGCTTTCAACCTGTCACAGGAGCCCGAAAAGGTGCGCAATCGTTACGGTCGCAATCTCTTTGGCTCTTGCATGCTGGCAGCGAGGCGACTGGTCGAGGCCGGAACCCGCTTTGTCGGCGTTACCACCGAGTCTCAATTCAATGGTGGCATTGGTGCCGGCCAGTGGGATACCCATGGCAACAATTTCGAACTGTTGAAAAACTTTAACCTGCCGACACTGGACCAAAATTACAGCGCCCTGATTACTGACCTGGAGCAGCGGGGTTTACTCGATTCGACTCTCGTGATCGTGATGGGCGAAATGGGTCGAACCCCGAAAGTAAAACCGAACGGAGGGCGTGACCACTGGACTCAATGCGGTTTCATCCTGTTGACCGGTGGTGGTGTAAAACGGGGGATGGTCTACGGGGAAAGTGACAACCAGGGTGGCTGGCCGATCGACGGCCCCGTCTCTTCCGCTGATTACGTGGCAACCATCTACCAGTTGCTTGGATTGGATCCGAAAATGATCATCCGTGATCGATCGGACAATCCAGTTCACATTGCACTGGACGGTGAACCTGTCTGGGATGTGATTGCCTGAGAGCAATCAGTCTTCTGGACTAGCTATCTGCCAGGGGTCTCGCGCCTCGCATGTCCGCATAACCGCCCCCCTTTGAACCTGTCGGAGAAGGACCAAAGTAGCGACCATCGGTGGCAGGATCAGCTGCCGGCTGGTAACGGACATCACAGGAAAGTCGTACCTGGCCAACAGGTGAATTATTTTCCAATGAACCGTGCAGCGTGAACATGCTGAAAATCAACACGTCACCTGCTTGAAAATCACTACTCAGCAAACGGGTATTGCGTTGGCTACAAAATGTTAGCGGGTGAACTTGATTCTGTTTACCGTAAGCGGCTTGCTGGATCGTTTCGTTTGATTGATCCTGACCATAATCGTGATCACGAATCGACTCCAGCAGATCGCCAAAGTGCTGCGAGTCTTCGACGATTGCCAGTGGCCCGTCAGTCAGAGAAACATCACCCAACGGAATCCAGGCCGTATGAATCCGTTCAGAATTGCCCGCAAAGAAAGGATAGTCATAATGCAAATCGGTACCGTTGCCGACGGTCACCGGTCGCAAGTACATCAGGTCGTGGGGTCGCGCCGGTTCTCCAAGCACCGCTTCCACCAGTTGGTTAAGTTGGCTGCCATGCGTAACGCTACGTAGGGCTGTTCCCTGGTTGACTGACGTCCAGAATTCACCCAGATCACTGGCCGTTTCGCGCCGTTGGCTGGTCCCGCTGGCAATACCATCAATCGGCGGTGCGTCGATTTCACCCACCTCGTGCAAACGTGTCATGACTTCCTCGCGGGCAGCCAGGACAGCACTACGGTCTAAGCCACCACGCAACACAACATATCCTTGTTCACTAATCGTCTGATCGAGTGCCTGGTGAGCATCCAGAGCACCAGGAGATTCGACGAGCGGACCAAGCAGGTCCGGAGGAATATCGAGCTGTTGAATTCGGTATGTTGTCATCTTTAATCCTGGTCCAGTGCAATCACGTTGGCGGCACCGCCGTCGATCGGAACCGTATGGCCGGTAATATATTGGGAAGCATCACTGGCCAGGAAAACGACAGCGCCAGCCACGTCGTCGGGCTTCCCCCAGCGACCTAGAGGGACCCTTTCGACAACCTTAGCCGAGCGCTCCGCATTATTCTGTAATTCTTGCGTCATGGGCGTTTCGATCCAACCCGGAGCCAGTGCATTGACACGAATACCATGTCGCCCCCACTCTGCCGCCAGGTCACGAGTCAGTGAAATCAAGCCTCCCTTGGTAATTCCATAGATCGAACCACCGCGGCCCAGGCCAATCACACCTCCACCGAGAGCAGAAACGTAGATGATGCTACCAGCCTGTTGCTGAATCATAACCTTGCCGACAGCGCTGACCATGTTAAGACAGCCAACCAGGTTGACCTCAAAAATTGCCTGTACATCCGCTGGAGAAATATCGAGCGGATCAACCCTGCGATGAATCCCGGCATTATTGACCAGCACATCGATATGGCCGTGTTGATCAATTAGGTTTTCGACCAGTTGCTGCACCTGCTCGGCGTTGCGCACATCGCAACAATGCGCAGCAACCGATTGCCCGGTTGCTTGTTCAATTTCACTGGCAACTTGCTCGGCCAGTTGATCTTCGATATCAGCGATGATGACAATAGCGCCCTGCCGCGCGCATGCTTCTGCAACAGCTTTACCCAGCCCTTGGGCAGCCCCGGTGACAAGAACTACTTTGCCGCTCAGGTCAAACATTCCCTGGTCTGTCACAGCCATCGAGTTATTTCTCCTTGGACACTGATCCGCAACAGTTACACGGATTCTCGAGGACTGGAATTAACTGGGCAGTTGAAATAATTCCATCGGATAACCATCCGGGTCACAAAAGTAGACAACGAGTCCACCCTCGTTAGGTCCAGCGGTAATCGGTACCGGGTCGGACTTGAACTTAACTCCCTGTTGACTGAGATCATCAAAGGCACTCTGCAGATCATCCACCAGGATGCAAAGGTGGGTATTGCCGGGTCGATTGGTTGCCTGGTCCACAGGATCATCTGGACAGTTCAGGTATTGGACCACTTCCAGGGTCTGTGGACTATCCGGGCAAACACGAAAGGAGGCCACACTCAATTGCACTCCCGGGTAACCGGTCTGCGTGGCAACGTACTCTTCTTCCACGCAAGGGCGTCTGCCCACCAGTTCCATTCCCAGGGTATCCCGATAAAACTCGATCGAGCGGTCTATATCCGCGACCGTCACACCCAAGTGGTGAAGTCTGCCAAGCTGCCAGCTGGACGATTGATTCATCATGAAAAAGACACTCCTAGCAAGGTAAAGTGATAAGAGTCAGTGCCTCGACCAACCTCTTGAACGTATCGTGGCAGCCTTAATTCTGGAAGGCAAGAGGCGGACTCACTTTTCCCACTGGGAATCAACGGCATCCCTCGCCGATCTGGATGACAACCGACAGCCCGCATGCTAACTTGGAGTTCACCAGGTAGACGACCTCTGGCTAAGCCTCCGGCAGCACAACCGCTCACCACTTCACGGGACTGCAAAAGAATGGACCTTCAATTACAGGACAAAGTGGTACTCGTGACCGGGGGTTCCAAGGGAATTGGGGAAGCGGTGGTCCGTACTTTCCTGGCCGAGGGAGCCCGGGTGGCCAACATCAACCGTAGCACCGCGGAAGGAGAGGCCCTGGAAGCAGAATATGCCGAGCACGACCAGCAATGTCTCTTTATTCAAGGTGATCTAAGTGATGTTGCCGTCTGTCAGCGGGTCGTCGAGCAGACCGTGGACAGGTTAGGGCGGATTGATATCGTCATCAACAATGCAGGAGTCAATGACGGGGTGAACCTGGAAGCTGGGCCAGCCGCGTTTGTTGAATCGCTGGAACGTAACCTGATCCATTATTACGCCATCGTTCACTACGCGTTGGATGAACTGCGCAAGAATCACGGTTCGATCATCAACATTGGATCGAAGGTCAGTATTACTGGACAAGGAAATACCTCTGGCTATGCGGCAGCTAAAGGAGGAATCAATGGGCTGACGCGTGAATGGGCGGTCGACCTGGCAGCCGACTCCATTCGCGTCAACACGGTGTTACCGGCCGAGACCTGGACTCCCCTCTACGACAGAATCCTGAACGAAACGGAAGATCCAGAACAGGCAAAACGGCAAATCGAACGCTTGATCCCGTTTCAGCAACGCTTTACAACCACCCAAGAGATTGCTGACATGGTTGTCTTCCTGGCCTCACCACGCTCCGGTCATACCACCGGCCAGATCATTTTTGTCGACGGTGGCTACAGTCATTTAGATCGAAAATACACGGCCGACGATTAGACCCTGGCTCTGAAAAAGTGAAAAACACCGCTAAAAAATTCTCCCAAAACCCCCGGTTAAACCTTCTATCAACAGCGTTACCCGGGTGAATTCTCTCCACGGACACTCTACAATATTTATCTCTGACGCTACCTGATAAATCTTAAGAGTTTACGTGAGGCAAGAAGAGATATGATGCGAATTGTTGTTGGTCTGTTGACATTGCTAGAGCTAACAAGCTTGGAGCTCCCCCTGCAGGCAGAAATTCCGCTTAACCAGTTATCAGAAGCGGAACGCCGTAGCGGCTGGAAATTGCTGTTCGACGGCAAGACGACCACCGGCTGGCGCAATTATCGCAGCAAGGCAATTAGCGATGGCTGGGCAGTCAAAAATGGTGCGATCACCTGGACCAAAAAGGGGGCTGGAGACCTGGTCAGTGTCAAACAATATGGCCATTTTGAGTTGTCTCTGGAATATCGCATTTCCAAGGCAGGCAACAGCGGCGTGATGTTTCACGTGACCGAGCAGGCACAGTACCCGTGGCAATCTGGTCCCGAGATTCAGATTCAAGATAACGTCGATGGCAGGGACCCGCAGAAAGCTGGCTGGCTCTACCAGTTGTATCATCCCGTGAAACCCGACTGGGCTAAGTTCTTTGAACAACAAGTGGGCTTTACCAGCCCCGAGATTTCCGATGCCACACGACCGGCAGGCCAGTGGAATCACCTTTACCTGCGTATCGGTGACAAGCGTTCCGAAGTAGCACTCAACGGTGTCAGCTATTACTACTTCCAAAAAGGAAACAAGGACTGGAACGAGCGAGTTGCTAAAAGCAAGTTCGCCAGTTTTGCTGGCTTCGGAAAAGCAAAACAAGGACACATCTGTTTACAAGATCATGGCAATGCAGTCGCTTTTCGAAACATTAAGTTGCGGACGCTGGCAGCAGATGGATCGGTACCCGATCCGGTAGATCGCGAGTTACCATTGCAGGCTGTGGAAGCATTTCCACAGCTGAAGTGGGAAGGCTGGCAGGGCGTTGACGAGAATGGCAAGATTAAACAACTTCGTCCGATCGAGATGATCCATGCTGGTGACGGAACAAACCGGCTGTTCGTGGCAGCGCAAAGTGGCATGATTCATGTCTTTGACAATCGCCCGGACGTTAAATCGACTTCCATGTACCTCGACTTACGTGATCGTGTCCATGACTGGTCCAAGGACAACGAAGAAGGTCTGCTGGGCATGGCCATCCACCCCAATTATAAAACGAATGGTGAAATTTACGTCTACTACAACACGGTCAAGAAACCACATACCGCCTATCTCTCGCGGTTCAAACGTTCTGCTGACAATCCCAACCGGGGTGATCCAGCCAGTGAAGAAATCATCATGGTCATCCCGCAACCGTTTGCTAATCACAACGGGGGCCCGATGGTTTTCGGACGTGATGGATACCTCTACCTGGCATTAGGTGACGGAGGCGGTCGCAACGATCCGACCGGCCACGGGCAAAATCTTAAGAGCTGGATGGGATCGATGCTACGGATCGATGTGAACCAAAAAGGGGAAGGACGCAACTACGGGATTCCCAAGGACAATCCTTTTTTGGATCGGCCAGGTGCTAAACCTGAAATCTATGCTTACGGATTACGAAACATCTGGCGATTGTCCATTGACCGGCAAACGGGGCTAATCTGGTCTGCCGATGTTGGCCAGGATTTATGGGAAGAAATCAACATCATCAAACGGGGTGCCAATTACGGATGGAGCATCCGTGAAGCGAGCTATGGATTCGGAAATGCAGCCGCAACCAATCCGGATAAACCAGTCAACCCAGTCTGGGAATACGATCACCAGATTGGCAAGTCGATCACCGGTGGCCATGTCTATCGAGGCAAAAAGTTACCGGAACTGTTCGGTTACTACATTTACGGTGATTACGTTAGTGGAAAGATCTGGGCGCTCAAGTACGATGAAAAAACGAATAAGATCATCGAGAATGTGCGCATCCCATCGACTGGCATTCCCGTGCTCGCCTTCGGCCAGGACGAAAATGGTGAAGTCTATTACATGATCGCTACGGCAACCGGGAAAACAATCTTCCGCTTTGAACGTAAAAAGTAACGCTGCTGGTTGTTAAACTGGGTTCTATCCGGGGTCATCGGTTGGATTATCTTGACCTGAATTAGCGACCTCACCTATGATGATCCGCGCTCTTATTTCCCTTGCTTCTGCTGCCTGATGGGAATCCCCCCAGGGACCCATCGCTAATTGCCCCGGTTGCTCATGCCCACGGATCCACTGCAATCCGAATCTCTCACTCGCCAACTAGCCATTGGTGTTGGCATCCTGGCAGCTACCTTTGCCTTTTACCTGCCAGCTACCCAGTGTGATTACATCTGGGACGATGATGATTACGTCATCGAAAATAGCACGCTGCGTAGCGCGGAGGGGTTGAAACAAATCTGGTCTCAAGTCGGTGCTACTCCTCTATACTTCACAATGTTCCACACGACTTACTGGATTGAATTCCTGTTGTTGTGGCTTCACCCGACCGGATATCACATCGTCAATATTCTGCTGCACGCCTTCAATGCCATTCTCATCTGGAAACTACTCCAGTTCCTTAAGGTGCCCGGGAGCCTGCTGGCAGGATTACTGTTTGCCCTGCACCCGGTTCACGTAGAATCTGTTGCCTGGATCACCGAACGAAAAAACACTCTCTCCGGATTCTTTTATTTGCTCGCTGCCTGGTGCTTTTTGCGCACCATGTTGAGGCCACCGGAGGAGAAGCTATCCAAGCCGCTCTACGTTGCTTCCCTGCTACTGTTCGCTGCCGCGCTGCTGAGCAAAAGTGTGACTGCTACCTTGCCGGCCGCCCTGCTATTAGTGATGGCCTGGAAACGTCGGAAATTCAATCCCCAGGATATCCTGCCCGTTTTACCAATGCTGATTGCCGCAATTCCGATGGCAATGGTTACCGCCTGGGTGGAAAAAAACATTGTCGGTACCATGTATGTTGACCTGGATCTCTCCATCGTGGACCGCTTTCTGGTCGCAGGTCGAGCCTGCTGGTTCTATGCCGCCAAGCTGCTGCTGCCATTAAAACTCACCTTCATCTATCCTCGCTGGAACATCGATCCCAACGTCTGGTGGCAATGCCTGTTTCCATTAACGGCCCTGGGCCTGGTCGGCACCTGCTGGTGGCAACGCCACCGGCTAGGGGCAGGCACCCTCGTCGCAATCTTGTTTTTCGGTGGCACGCTGGTTCCGGCACTCGGTTTCGTTGACGTTTATCCAATGCGATTCTCATTCGTCGCTGATCACTTTCAATACCTGGCCAGTATTGGACTGCTCGCCCTGGCAGCCGCTGGCCTGACCACCGCCTGGCAACGCCTGGCCGGTGAAGACAATGTCCAGCAAACATTGATTCCTGTTTCCGGCGTGATACTGGTACTGTTGGGAGTGCTGACCTGGAGCAATTGCGGCAAGTACCAGAACCTGGATACCCTCTGGTCTGACACGGTGCGTAAAAATCCCTCCTCGCAAATTGCCCACAACAGCCTGGGAACCCTTCGCAGCGATCAGGGGCGCCTCTCGGAAGCCTTGCCTCTCTTAGAACGAGCGATTGAACTCGATCCCCAGTATGCAGAGGCTTACAATAACCTGGCCATTGTGTACGGACAGCTCGGTCACTTGCAGAAAGCTTACCAGAGCGTCCAGAAAGCGATCGAGTTACAACCCGGTTATGCGAAAGCACATTTCAACCTGGCTACCTGGTTTTACCGCCAGGGGCAACTGGCACAGGCCCAAGCCACACTGGTGAAAGCGATCGAATTAGACCCTGAGTTCTTCGAGGCTTACAATCGGCTGGGCCTGATTTTCCTGGAACAGGGAAAACGACCAGAGGCCATTCTTCATTTTCAGCAAGCGTTGAAATTGAAGCCGGACTACGAGGCAGCCCGTCTCAACTTGTCGCGGGCAATGCTCCGTCCATAAGCCCCAGGCTGCTGTGGATTCACTCGATCTGCTGACCTATAATGACCGACGGAACGTATCAGGAAGGAACCAGCGCGTTCATTCTCCTGTTTTCTCTCCGACCCCTTTGCCTGTTGCTACCCAGCTCTGTTTAGTGAAAGTGAACAAGTGGTCGAATCTCCTCAAACCGAGCAACCGGCAACCAGTTCCCGGGGGCGGAAGGTGGCGCTGGCTTTATTCGCCTCGCTGCTGGCATTGCTGCTCTGCGAGATCATCCTCAAAATAACCGAACGACCAACTGCCAGCATCAGGTTTCAACAGGACGTGGGAGAGCTTGACCAACTCGGCATGAAACGGCTGGCAGCAATTGTTGAGAACGACGATGAGCTGTTTTGGAGACTCGCTCCCAACACGTCATTGCCGCGAACAGACGGTCCTTTCTTTGGCGTGATCTCCAACGGACAAGGATTACGGGAAGATCATCCAATCCCGTTACAAAAACCTTCCCAGGAATTTCGAGTGTTGTTCCTGGGAGACTCCTGCACCTTTGGCTACGGACTGGAACCTTCCGAAGGTTATGTCGATGTCGCAGAGAAGTTACTCCAGCAACGCCTGGGAGAACGTCCGGTGGAGTGTATCAATGCCGGGGTTCCCGGTTACACCCTGTTCCAGGGATGGCAATACTGGTCCACGGATGGCCAACACCTGAAACCTGACCTGGTCGTCGTCTGTTTTGGTGGCAATGACATGTCCAGTTGGGATGACAAAACCGATTTACAGCATCACCAACAGTTCAAACGGCAACAACCTCCTGGGATTTTTCGATTCAGTTCCCTCAGCCGACGCTTGTGGGGAATGTTCAATTCCGCCGAATCCAAGTCAAGTCGATCATCACCGCGGGTAACGCCGGCAGATTTCCAGTTGCTACTTGGAAAACTTCACGATTCGATCGTATCCACCGACAGTAAAATGGTAATTGTCGTTTGGCCCTTTTTCTGGCAAGTTGCCGAGTCGCGAGAAAGACGCACACCATGGCAACAGGCAATGGTCACCTTTGCCAGGCAACACGAGATCGAACTGGTCGACCTGGTTCCAGAATTCCATCAGCTGGCAGACCAGTATGGAAGCGAGGCCTTGTACCTGGACCAGGGGCATGCCACGGCGCTCGGAAACCAGCATATTGGAGAGGTGATCGCGGATATGCTGGAACACCAGGTTACGGATCCCGCAAAGTAACTGTCATGAACCATGAACAACCAAACGCAGCAACCCCTGCCGGGCAATGGCGCAAGCGCCTGTTGCTGATTACAGGTGGTCTACTGATGGGCCTGTTACTGGCCGAACTTGGTCTCAAGGTCAGCGGGCGACCACGATTCCATGAGCCACACACATCTCCGCCCCAGTTCATGTTTGGTGACCATATTGATTTCGATACAATTGGCTACGTTAACAGGCCTTCGTCCAACATTCTCTTTGAGTATGACAGCAATCCGAGAAATTACTTTGGAACTCGTAATGAAGTCGGACATCTGACTAATGCGATTGGATTCCGTGGTCGACCCTTTCCCTTCGACCTTGACCCAGCAGGCAATGAAATCCTGATCCCCAAACGGGCCCAGGCCATTCGACTGGCCTTCCTCGGCGATTCTTTTACCTTCGGAGAAGGTGTCCGCGACGAAGACACCTATGCCCAGGTAACCGCCACCCACCTGCAAGAAAAATATACTGACTTGATCGTGGAAGCTGCCAACTTCGGGGTCGGCGGCCACAATACCACACAGTCGCTGCACGTCTTTGAACGCTGGGCCCTCAAGTCCAACCCGGATGCAGTGATCCTGGGATTTGTCCTCAACGACGCCGAGCCACCCATTTTCCAGCGTGATCCGACAACCGGAAGACCCGTGCGACGCCGGCTCGCCGTCGAACAGGGACAGGCCGGAAATCAGCCGCCAGCAGGCCTGCTCTATCGGTCCAGTATCGCCCGCCTGATCTGGCAAGCTCGTGCCGAAGGAAAACAGACCCAGTCAACGGTAGAGCATTACCGATCACTCTATCGCGATTCCAATCCTGCCTGGAAAACCAACCGAGAATCGCTGCTCCGCATCGTGGAAATCTGTCAGCAACAGGAGATTGCCTGCTACGTGCTGCTGTTTCCAGTCCTCTATGAACTAAACAACAACTATCCCCTCAAGGATGTCCATGATCAGATCGCGCAGGTGCTCGCAGGTAGTCATGCCACCTTCATCGATTTACTACCACACCTGAGAGGTAAGAAAGCTGCCAGCCTGTGGGTCCATCCCAGCGATCACCATCCTAATGAGCTGGTGCACGCCGTCATCGGTAAGCTACTTGCCGAGCGTTTGGGCAAGGATGTCATCGCGGAAAAACCAGCCCCTTAGCCTCGGCCAGTTTGACCTATTGGTCCCCGGCACCAAACTTCAGCAGTGATTGCCCTTTCGCGGGCATCGATTGAAGTGCCGCTGTTAATTTCCGGTGTGCCTCGGCAGCACTGGCTGTGAGGGCTGACTTGGCCAGCGGGCGCTGTTCTAGCGGGTCGCTGGAAACATCAAAGAACTGGCCGGAACCATAGAGCTTCCAGCGTTGATCACGAACGAATCGAACCGGTTTGATCTTTTCCGGTCGTGGGCAGTAATAACAGTGTATCCATTGCCTCGGTTTACCCGGTTTCCCTAGTAACTGAGGCAAGAAACTTTGGCCGTCGAGTCCTGCCGGAACGGTCGCCTGGACCGCCTCGAGCGTAGTTGGCAAGAAGTCCGAGAAGTCGACCAGGTCTTCACTGACTTGTCCCGCTTTAATGACCCCTGGCCAGTAAGCAACAAAAGGGACGCGCGTTCCAGCATCGGTTGTTTTTCCTTTTCCGCCCACGATTGTCTGCCCCTGCAGCTTTGACTTGATCCTCTTATGAGTCCCGTTATCACCAACGAACAAAATTAACGTCCGCTCCGCAATTCCCAGCTCTGCTGCCTTGCTGGCGATACGCCCGACCAGCTTGTCCATGTAGGCGACCATGTCTTCAAAGTTCCTCTGCTGGTTCTTGCTGGTTCGCGACTTACTGTCGGGGGTAGGCTGGAACGGGCTGTGAACTTGAATCATCGGGTAGTAGACAAAGAACGGTTTCTCACGCTGAGCCTGCATAAACTGGGTAATCGCATCAGTGGCGAGAGTCGGTCCATACTGGTCCTTGGCAAACTGCTGGTTCTTTCCGTTGATGTAAAGAAGTGGCTCCCAATAGCGCGAACCCAGCTTGTCCACTTGCCAGAGGCAAGACTCATCAAACCCCATTTTTTCAGGTTGACTCCCCTTACCACGAAACTGTGCTGAGTAATGTTCGGCGCCCAACAGTTGCCACTTCCCGGCAATCATTGTCTGGTAACCGGCCGACTTGAAATACTGACCAATCGTACGCTGGTCACGGTTCAGGACCGAGAAGCCGGAGTAGTTCCTGACATTCGACAAGCCCGTCATCAACTTAACGCGACTGGGCGTACACAGTGGCTGGGAGTAACAGTGATCAAACCGCATTCCCTGGCGAGCCAGCCGATCGATGTGTGGTGTCCGGTACTGCTTGCTTCCGTAGCAGCCAAAACACTCGTAGCCAATATCATCGGCCATGATAAGAATAATGTTCGGTCGCTGCGGCGCAGCGACTAACGATCCCGCCAGGCAGAAACCAATCGCCAGTACCAGCAAACATCGTAGAACGCGATAGAATTTCATCTTATTACCCTTAGTAATCTAAATTCCTCTCGACAGTATCCCCAGCAGGATTCGAACCTGCAACCTTCGGCTTCGGAGGCCGACACTCTATCCAGTTGAGCTATGGAGACAGAGGTAAAACGCGAACCTCTTGCATCGTAGCAAGCTTGTTTTTCTCCGCCTAGACCCGCAAACCGGTTACCGGACACGCTACAGAAAACAGTGGAGCAGCAAATCAGCCAGTGGTTGAATTCTCGGAAACCCAATAAACTACGGTTATTGAGTTTTGAAGATTATCTTGTTCATCATCTCTTCTTATTATGAACGAACCACTCAAGCACCAAGTCAATGATGTTGCCTGCAGCCAGCTTGAAAAAAGCTGGTTTGCCAACGAGCCCGTGAAGATTGAAACTTGCCTGGAAGGATTACCAGAGGAAGAACTAGCTGGCACCAGCGAAGAACTGATCTGCATCGAGATGGAATTTCTCTGGAAACAGTGGGAGCGTGCTGCAGCGACCAGGCTTAAATCAAATCAAACGCCACTAACTCCCACATCGGTCGAAGAATACCTGCAGCGGTTTCCACAACTCGATAGTCTCCAACACCTGGAACGACTCGCTTCCGAAGAGATCCGCTGTCGGCTCCAAGTGGGTGACCGAGTCAATCCCACCGAATACGTCCAGCGGTTTCCAAAGCTGGCAGCCGAAAGCTCGTTGATGCAAGATCGACTCAACACCCTCCAGCAGCAACACGACACGGGCCATGAGGAGCAAACCATGGTCGCTCGCAGTCCTTCTGGTCAATCCGACGAGACCGGCTACGGGCAAGCTGCCATCGCGGAAGGAACACTGCACGGAAATCCCGCCGGACCCCAGGCCAAAGATACCTACATTGGCAAGGAACTGGGAGGCTACAAGATTCTCAATGAAGTGGGCCGGGGCGGCATGGGAGTGGTCTACAAGGCCTTTGACACGAAACTCAAGCGAATCGTGGCCCTCAAGGTCCTGCGCAACATGGTCCACTCCGATGCAGCTGAACTCGATCGGTTTCTTGGCGAAGCAACGGCTGCCGCCCAGATGGACCACCCGAACATCATCAGCGTTTTCGAAATCGAAAAAGATGCGGAGGCTCCCTTCGTCGTCCTGGAATTTGCCAGTGGCGGGGCTTTGAATGACCGCATTGACGGAACACCCTTTGTCGCCGAAAAGGCGGCGCAACTGATTCTGACGCTGGCAGAGGCCATCCATGCGGCACACGAGAAAGGGATTGTTCATCGTGACCTGAAACCTGGCAACGTCGTCTTTACTGGCAACGATGAAGTGAAAATCACCGACTTTGGTTTGGCCAAGTGGATCGATGAAGCTTCCGATCTTACCAAGAGCGGGGAGATGGTAGGGACACCCAGCTACATGGCGCCGGAGCAAGTGGCCGGGAAATCGGGCGTGATCACTGCCCGCACCGATGTCTATGCACTTGGTGTCATTCTTTATGAACTTCTTACAGGACGGCCGCCCTTCACCGGTTCCTCCTCGATCAATACGGTGCTGCACGTCATGGAAGACGATCCAGTGCCGCCCAACAAGTTACAGTCTGAAATTGGCCACGACCTCAACACGATCTGTTTGAAATGCCTGGAAAAGCCTCCTGAGAAACGCTACGAAACGGCCGCCCAACTGGCTGGTGACCTGCAAGCTTACCTGGAAGATCGCCCGATCACAGCGCGGCGTCCCTCAGCCGTGGAACGAAGCCGCAAATGGATCCGGCGACACCCGGCAACCAGTGGATTCCTGGCAGTCGCCACCATGGTCGTGCTGGCTCTGATCTATACCGGGATCAAAGTTAACCAACGCCTGCAAGTTGAACGAGACAAAGCGCAGGAAAATGCCAACGTGGCGACCGCCCAAGGTGCAGAAGCAACAAACGCTCGCAAAGTGGCAGAAAACGAAAAGATTCAGGCAGAAACGGCTCGTAACGTTGCTCAACAAGAAAAAGAAAAAGCTGATCAGGCACGTACAGAGGCTCAGGAAAACGAATTACGTGCCGTACACGCCCAGTACGTCAACTCCATTAGCCTCAGCCAGCAAGAATTGGAAGCCTCCAACTTTGATGGGGCCATGGCCCGTCTCAAAAGAATCAAAACCAATTCGACCATGGACCAACATCGCCAGTTCGAAATGGAGATTCTCGAAAGTGTTAACAAAGGTGCTTACTTTAAGCTACCTCCCGACGATCAGGCACAGTTCAGAGCCCTGGAACGATTTGCCGTACACCCAGAACAGCAACTCGCCGTCACCGGTTCCGACCAGGGACATATCAATCTCTGGAACCTCCAGACACGTTCACTACTACACCAAATCCGCTTCAAGATTCCTGTAACGATTAAAACGCTGCAGTGGTTATCAGCAGACAAACTCTTTGTCGCCAGCACGTCATCTTCAGAAAACGGAGGTGGTGCCTACATACTAAGCCTGCAACCCGCTGACGAGAAACAGTTCACCCTGGTGGTAACCGGGCAACTATGGGATGGCAATGTTGATGCAGCAACCGTCTATGTCGATCATCTACAGGCAACTGAGCCATCCGCGAACAGTTCATCGCCACTCAAAGGCCGACTGGTGTTAGCCACGATGTCAACCGACTCTAAAACTCCAGTCACGCCCAGCATCTCAACGCTTCACTTTCTAGACTTGCAATCGGGGAATCAGCTGCAGCAATTCGCAGTGAATACGGAAATCTACTCTTTAGCCTTTGACTCGGATGGAGCAAAAGTAGCCGTTGGCACGGATAACGAACTTCTCTTGTATACTCGCAAATCCAAGGAAAACTCGAACTGGGAACAAGATAAACGATTCACGTTCTCGCGCGACTTGGCGCAAAACAAACGGGCCATCAAATCGGTAGTCTTCTGGCAGCCGAACAGCACGCCGTTCATTCTTTCAGCAGGTCATGACCATCGTATTCGTGCCTGGAATCTCAACACGGGAGAACAGGAATTTGAACTAATCGGTCACCAGAGCATGGTGCAAAGCATCTCCCTGGATTCAGCTGCCGGGAAACTCGCTTCTGCCAGTAACGATCGCATGATCATCGTCTGGGATCTTGACGAGCGAAAGATCGTCACCACGTTTGATGAGCATGAAGCCGAACTCACCCAGGTTCGCTTCCTGGAAAATGGCCGCAAACTGCTGTCGGTCTCTTGGGATGGACGGCTGATCGTACGTGACTTGGATCCGTTTCATCCTAATGAACATGACCTGCGCGGAATCGACATGCTCAATTTCGCCACCAATGCCTCGCAAACAGAGATGGTCGTAGTTGGTAAAAACTACCTAGGATTGTGGAGTCTTCAAGGGACAGTGCGCCCCCTCAACAAGCAAGCGCTCAATCCCTCTAACGACTCGACGCCCAACGATCCCTTGTATCGCTCAGTCATCGCGTTACCCAACGATGCTGGCTGGCTGGTCGGAGATCGATCAAGCATGATCCACCACTACGTCCGACAGGAAGACGAACTGGTTGAGATATTGCCAGCGAGAAAAAGCAAGAACCTCGTAATTAGCGACTTGGCTATGCACCCCGATGGCAAGAGATTTATCAGCGTGGGAAGAGCTAAAGCTCCCCGGGAGCAGAGTAAACGGGAAGTTGAACTATGGAATCTTGAAAACCTGGAACCCACGACTCTGGCAACCTTTGATTATGACCTGCTCGCCGTGGCAATCGACTCCAGCGGTCAATACATCGCCTATGCAGGAGACACCCACCAGCAAGGAAACAAGAACTCGCTATTTGTTCGCAACTTGGAGACCCAAGAAAGCTATACGCTCGAACACCAATTTCCCCGCCACATTTTTGACCTGCAATTTCAACCCGGTACGCTGGCCTTAGCTGCGGTGGGAGACAGCAACGCGGTCAGCCTCTTCTGGGGACCCGGTTGGCCGGAAGAGACCATTTTCTATGGACACAATTATTACGTTGTCTCAGTCGCTTTTTCGACAAATGGCCAACGACTGATTTCCGGTGGCAACGGGGGCAGCTTGCGAATCTGGGATGTGGAACGTGGAAACCCGTTGCTCGTGCTACCAGTGCCCAACAGTCGATCCGGCAGACGCTTCCTGTTACTGGAAAAACAAAAGAAAATCCTTTCCGGCTACAAGAATTTGTATAGCTGGGATTATGCCACTCCGGACAAACTCAAATAACAATTACACTGCGGAATTGACAACTGAACCTGATGGCAAAGCCTGCACCATCCGTACGAAAAAGGGGATGAGATGCCGACCTTCTTGTTGTCGACACCTCATCCCGCAATAGTAGTTTTCTACAGTTGGCAAACTTAGATCAGGTTGGCCGAGTGAATGCCCATGTTGCTCTGGTAAAGCGAATTGACCAGTTGAGCACCCGTAACCGTCACCAGGCCGTCGTTCGGATTACCATCGACGTTGCCGCCACCATCGAATCCCCAAGGATTTCGCAAGGTTACCGATACCGGCATCAAGATGTTGTTACCATTGCCAAGATTAACCAAGGAGTAGTTAACCTGCTCAACGATGTAGCAATGGGTACCCACAAGTGGCACACCCGCCGGAGGATTAAAGACACAAACCGCAACTCCCTTACCCTGGTTCAATTCGCTTTGAATGTAGTTCAGGGCAGCGGTTCCGTTGTTGAACGTAACCTGGGCAGCATTCAAGGCACCCAACTGGCTAAAGGCTGCCGACGGCCAACCAGCGTTAAGCGACTGATACGTGTTCAATCCAGAACGATGGAACGCATAGGCCTTTTCAACGATGGGAACCCAAAGGCTATTCTGCTGTCCTAATCCAGCAAACTGCAAGGTATTGCTGAAAAGATTGATCGTGGGCAGATCAGCATCAACTCGATAGTAAAATCCACCCAGTTCCACTGCAAACGTGCCGTCGCCGAGGTTTCCCACCGTCTGGACAATACTGTTGGGATTACTCTTTGCCGCGGCACCAAGTGCTGCCATTAGCCAGCAGTCCCCAACCGCACCCTGATTGATATCCTGGCTGCTCGGACCCGTACTGGCAAACAATGGCAAGTCGGCAAAGTTTGCGTAGTTCGTGCCGTCCGTCGGATCGACAATGTTGTCACCGTCAAGCGTCTTGTCGGCACCGTTCGCAAAGCTGGCAACCTGATGCACATTAGTTGCATTTTCAGCAACTGACGCATCCTGGATGTTATCACTCATCGTGGCAAAAAAGAAATTTTGCTGGTCGACCCAGAAACTGTCCGCTCCGGCTCCCCCACGCAACACGTCGTTGGAATCACCATCGATACTAACTAGGGTGTCAGCACCATTGCCACCTGACAGCCGGTCCATTCCAGAACCGGAATAGAGATGATCATCCCCATTCTGGCCGAAGATAAAATCGTTACCGGCATTACCGTGCAACGAATCATCGCCATTGCCGCCCAGGATAATATCCCTTCCGGCGTTTCCTTTGATGACATCATCTCCGTCATTACCAAACAGTAGATCATTTCCTTTACTACCGATCAGCGTATCATCTCCCTTGCCACCACGGACGATCAATTTGCCATCACTGTATTCAGATGCATCGATCGTATTATCGTTGCCATTTCCCGTGAGCTTAACGGACTCGATACTATTGAGCATGTTGTACTCGCTCACATTTTCATTAAAGCTGACCAGCTTCAAGTACGAATTCGTTAATTCGGCATTCTCTAAAACCTCATCGACCACCTTGTCATAGCCAGTGCCACCGATCAGGTAGTCATTGCCAGCATTGCCGTAAAGGTAATCTGCGTCACCTTCACCAAACAGCTTGTCGTGGTTCGAGCCACCCTTGAGCATGTCAACTCCAAAGCCACCATGGGCTTCGGATTTTATCCACGTTTGATTGTCGAACAGATCATTACCATCATTGCCATTAAACAAAATCTCATTAACAGAGAAGCTCAGGAAATTTGAGCTGCCATCGAAAACTGTCTTGCCTCCTTCTTTGTGACCGTGCCAAACTTGAATCATGGGAAGTCTTTGCATTCCACCACGACTCATTTGAGTTGAGTTCGTATTGAAAACCTTAACAACATCGTGCTCTCCATCACCTTCAATATGAAGCAATCCGTTCGTCAGACTGATATCAACTGCCATCAAACGCCGATTTTCTAACGATTCCAAGGCCAGTCGCTTTTCGGTCGTTCGGTTTTCACTTCGCTTTTGACGTCGTTTTTTGGAACGCAACATGTTATCTCTCCCAAGAAGATGCTTTTCTTTGATCACCTGGCACGAAACAAAACGTCTCGTGCTTCTGTCCAGCAAACAAAACGTCAACCGTTGGCAAGGCGGACAAAGAAGCTGATCTTTTTTCAGAAAAGCTAAAAAACAAT
>CAZXJC010000568.1:0-3107 GCA_964640885.1 uncultured Pirellulaceae bacterium
GCAGATTTTGTTCTTTCGGTGGTGATTCCGGTCTACAACGAAGTGGCCACGCTGGAAAAAGTCATCCAGCGAGTTCGTGATACGGGATTAAATCAACAAATAATCCTGATTGATGATGGCAGCACTGATGGGACTCGTGAATTACTTGAGAGTTTAAGAGACCAGGAAGATTTGACGATCTTGTTGCACGAATCTAATCAAGGTAAAGGAGCCGCCCTGATCACAGGTTTCTCGGAAGCCACGGGAGACGTGGTCGTCATTCAAGATGCTGATATGGAATATAATCCAGCTGAATTTCGCTGGCTGCTCCAGCCGATTTTGGATGATCGGGCAGATGTTGTTTACGGCAGTCGCTTTAGTTCAGCGGACCATGCGGTTTCACCCGGGTGGCACCAGGCAGGCAATCAGTTTATTACCCGTTGCTGTAATTTCGTCATACGCCTGCGTTTTACCGATGTAGAAACATGCTACAAGATGTTTCGTCGAGAAGTGATCCAGGAACTGGCTCCGAGACTCAAGGAAAAACGCTTTGGTATCGAAATTGAGATGACTGCCAAACTGGCCCGGCAGGGCAACGTACGGTTCTTTGAACGACCGATTAGTTATGCACGTCGATCATATGCCGAAGGAAAAAAGATTGGCTGGCGAGATGGTGTTCGAGCCCTTTGGTGTATCGTGCGTTATGGATTTGGTAAATAGCTGTCGATTCCTTTGTATTTCGGCGGACCAGTTGGTTTCTACACGTATATGACCGACCCACCTCAGCAACCGATGCATGATGATATCTCGGGTGACCAGTTGCTGGTTGCTGTTCGAGGTGGTACACGCAAGGTAATTGCAGCCCAGGTATTTTCGCAACTTGTTTCACTTGTCACGCTGGCGATTCTTTATCGCTTAATCAGTCCTGATGCATTTGGCTTGTTGAGCATGGCCATCCCACTGGTGTTGCTGCCGCGGATGTGCGCGTCGCTAGGGCTGAGCATTGCGACGGTGCAAAGAGAAACGCTTAGTGACCAGCAGCGATCATCGTTGTTCTCCATTAATGTTGCCCTGGGCCTGGTAGCGGCGGCTGTAACAGTCGGTCTTGGTTATCTGTTTTCACCAATCTATGCCACGCCTGAACTAATAACGTTAAGCCAGTGGCTGGCCGGCACGTCGATCCTGGCCTCGCTGGGCTTTTTACACCAGGCACTACTAGAGCGCAAGATGCAACTAGGCAGGTTGGTGGCCGCTCGCCTGGGCGGCCAGACAGCAGGATCCATCGTTGCGATCGTATTGGTGGTTCTTTACCCGAGTTGGGGCGTTTGGGTCTTGGTGTTTCAGCAGTATGTTGAATTGCTGGTCATCAATCTGACGGTTTGGTGGCTGGAACCATGGAAACCACGCTGGCCTCGCTGGCAGACACCCATTCGTGACTTATTAAATTTTGGTGGGCTTTATTCAGCAAGCAGCCTGCTTTTTTACCTTGGCCATACCATCGATAAGATGCTGCTGGCTTGGCTCGTTGGCTCCGACCGGGAAGGGAAAGCAGGCCTGGGTATTTACACGCAATCATTTCAATTAGTGATGAAACCAGTTCAATTGATTACACTGCCGGTCACCAGCGTGATGTTACCTGCCCTTTCACGAGCTCAGGCCGATCCCCAGGCTTATCGCAAAATTGCCCTCACGTTTTACCGGATGATCGCAGTCACTCTGGTGCCAGCAGGCGTAGGTTTGTTTGTCGTTGGCCGTGACGTGATGTTTGTTCTGGCGCCGGAATGGGACGGAGCGGGCTGGCTGGTCACGCTGCTGGCCCCGGCTATCCTGGCACAAGGATTCATAAATATTACTGGCAGCGTTTTAGCATCCGTGGGAAAAACCAAGGCCCTCTTCTTTTCTGCTTTTGTAATGTGCTTGCTTTTCGTGCAGGGTTATGTCGCCGGCTATTGGTTTGCTGACAAGTTTGGAGATTCAGGCACTTACCCCAATGGAGTTTTCCTGGGGGTGGCGGCGAGTTATTCCATCGTGATCCTGGTCGCCATCCTGATTCCTTACCTTTCTTTCAGCTGCCAGCTTGTTGGAATTCGCTTACGCGAGGTGTTGGCCCTGATCGGGCGTCCGCTGCTGGCATCGTTGGCAATGGGTGCTTTTATTTGGATGCTGGGAGATTTACTTCTCGCTTCTTTAGCACCCTGGCAACGACTGCCCATCTTAATTTCGGCAGGTGTCATCTTGTACCTGGTGTTTGCGCGGAATGATGTCAAATGGCTGACAGGCCAATTGAGCGGTGTGACTCAGGAAACGACGCGGGACTCCTAGCAATCCCGTCGCTCGCGATGGACTGTTATAATTACCAGTCGATGCCCATCGTTCGAAATTGCCAATAGCAGAGGACTGCAGTGGTGCCAGTACGACCCAGATTGTCAGTAGCGTACTTCACCATTGTGGTGGGGGTTTGTCTGCTGGGCTTGGTTGCGCTCTTTAACCAGCAACAGCTTGGCAACTGGCAATACCTCTTATACCTGGCGGCGGCGTTGATCTGGTATGGATCCTTGAGTGGTATGCAGGGCTGGTCACCTGGAAACAGCGAGGGTTCCAACGAAGTCGCTCCAGAAACCGTACTGGCTCAAAAGGAAGAAGCGCTGCAGGAACTGGCAGAGCAGTTGGATCGGCGCGAGCAAACACTGGCCAGCCAAATCGTAACCTACCATGAGTGGATGGAGTTTCCCCAGCCGGTTGATCTGGCGGAGGAAGCTGTTACCGATGAAGCGTTGACTGAACTTGCGGCCTCGGATCGGCAGATGATCGAGCTGCTAGAAACGGCGGCCCAAGAGATTTTCGACGCTATCTTGGAAAATCGATACACGGTTGATGGAATATTTGAAGTATCACAACTGGTGCAAGAAGTTTGGCAATTGGCTGACCAGGTGGCTCGTATTTACCAGCCTGAATCGTCCAATCCACTCTTGGAAACGAGTACCGAACAAATTTTTTATGCAATCAGTCGAGCCTGTTTGCAGTTCCTGGTTGTGATTGATGAGCTTCCCTTGAATGTCAAGGAACTCAATATCAACAGTCTTTATGGTTATGTGCGTCGCGCGGTACAGGCCTATGGTGTCTACCAG
>CAZXJC010000569.1:0-4603 GCA_964640885.1 uncultured Pirellulaceae bacterium
ACTTTAATTCCACACGTTCCTGGACCTGCTTCTCAGCCGCGATTTCTGCAGCAACCTCCTGCGGTACACGCCATCGTTTCTTGTACCGGATGTAGCCTTGCTGACGCATCCAAACATCCGTCTGTTCCCAACGGTCATTGATGCGCACATAGCCCAGCATCTGACGGGCACGTTCGTGGGTCGGATCCAGCTTGATCAATTGTTGCAGATGGTAATCTCGCTGCGGCCACAATTCTGCCTGCGTGCATTTTTGAGCCATATCCCAATGGGCCGCGGCCGTGTTCTCGATCTTCGCTACAGCCTGTTCGTACTGCTTGAGCGCAGCCGGCTTAACCACGTGACGGACAACTTGTTGTTTTTCGAGTACTAAGCGTCCACTGGCCGTCTGGATCTCATATTGAATTCGTGGCGATTGATTCGGATTGAGCAGTTCGCCGGTTAAACGGCCACCGGTCGTTAACTGAAACTCATCCGCTACAAGCGAGGCCGTCAGCAAGAGCATCATTACCAATGCTAACAAACTCGCACGCGGTAACCAGCTTGTTCTTGGTGTACGATTCATGATCAACTCGTTTCGACAACGCGATCGCGGACCCGTCTTCTGTTAGCTTATCGGCGGATGCCTGCATTATAGGGGAGAATTTGTCAGCGAACCAAGTAAAACCGTTAAAAAACCAGTTCGATCCGGATAACTGCCACATCTCACCAGGGAAACCTTAGTTATTTTGATCGCCGCGAGTGATCGGTTTGCTACAGCCGGTCCGTAGGCAAATTAAGAAGAACTTGCAACAATGAGCAAGCTTCCTAGAACAATCCTGCCAGCTCTCTCTTAGTGAAAGATTTTCTCGTGACCAACCTTAACTACTGCCAACGATGGCTGATGACTGCCTGCTTGCTAGCGGCACTGTCTGTTCTGCTGGGAGCATTTGGCGCTCATGGATTGAGTCGCCAACTGACCGAGTCCGGAAAACCGGCCACCACTATTGAAAAACAGCTCGACCAGTGGGAAACAGCTGTTCGTTACCATATGTACCATGCCTTGGGCTTGGTTATTGTCTCGTTCGTTGCCGCGGGCTCTCCCAATCGCCGCGCACAATGGGCCGGCCGTTTGTTCCTCGCCGGAATTCTCATCTTCTCGGGAGGCCTGTATGGATACGTATTGACCGGCTGGAAGCCGCTGGTCCTGGCTGTGCCGATCGGTGGCGTCGCTTTCATCGCTGGCTGGCTGACCCTAGCCTGCTCGCTCGGTCGTTCTGCTGTAGCAGACTGAGGAGACAAAAAAGGCCGAGACACAAGGTCTCGGCCAAGGGAGCGTACGGATCGTCAATAAACGAACCGGGACGATTAGTTCTGTGAGCTATCCAATCCTGTCTGGGCCAGTTCCTCTTCCTCTTGAATGATGATTCGAGGTGTTACCATCATCATCAAACTTTGGGTTTGGCGGCCGATACCAACATTTTTGAACAGGCGATTAATGTAGGGAAGCTGAGCGAGGATTGGCACACCACGTTCGGTACGTCCTTCCTGAAGCCGCTTGATACCTCCCAGCAGCACGGTACCTCCATCCGGCACACTAACGGTCGTGGAGACCGTGGTGAACGAGAAGGTTGGCAGTTGAACAGTTGTGCCTTCCGTTGTTCTAACGGCATTGTCCTGTGCTTGTGCTTCACCATTAGCATCGAAGACAGTTTCCCCAGTGCTAGTGGTTGTTTTCCCGTCGAAGGTAAATTCCTCTACCTCGCCAATCTGACTAAAGAACGGCACGAGAGTAAGTCTCACGAAACGGCGATCGTTTGAAACAACGGCCTGGACATTCAGTGATGTCCCTTCGCTGAGGACTACAATGATCGGCATATGGGCAGCGGCAAAGTCGCCAACCACCGGCTGAACACCGGTCACAAACGGTCTCTGCGAGGTATCCGACACCGAAGCTTGTTGACCATCGAAGAGGGTTACTTTCGGGGCCTGCAAAACATTACTGCGTGTATCACCTTGGGCAACTTGCAGCAGGAAGAAGACCTCGATATCACTGAGCAGAGCAAAGCCAAAGTTAGCAGCCGAACCGGCATCGAATCCGCCAAACATGGGGACTGCCGAGTTATAGGCGTCACCCTGGTTAAAGACGAGATCCAAGTCAACCGTGGGACCACCTTCATCCAGGCCGAACATGACACTGGGGCCTCGATCGTCGCCGATGTCATCGACGTTAACGTTGTCATCAATTTCAAAATCGAAATCGATACCGATCCGCTCGAAGAAGTTATCGTTAAGTGTAATGAATCGCACTTCAATCGTGATTTGCAAATCCTGCAGTCGTCGCAGTTGTTCCAGCAGGTCAGCAATCTCTTCGTGGACTTCCTGCGTCTGGCTAATGACCAGGCTCAAATTTCCACGAAATTCCGAGACGGTACCAGCCCCGCCAACTTCTTCCCAGCTATCCGGTGCAATCGTAGATTGAAGCAACTCGATGAGTGAGTCGAAGTCTGCCATGGCAGCTCCACCAGCACCCATGTTGACACCGTTACGGGGTGACCTTTGACCAACGCCAGGAATCATCCCGGTTGCTCCCATTTGAGCCAGCATCGATGCGTTACCTGTGCCACGATCCATGGTGTCAGCGGCGATCGTCAGCGGAATGGCACCGGCAGCACCGGGAGCCATACCATCAGCGACGCGATTATGTGCATTACGAATCGCTGCCGGTAAACCAATTTCCGAGCCAGGTACGAAATTCGGGATACCGATCACCAGGTCGGCCACGTTGTAAACTTCCTGGTAAACATCCGTATCACGTATCTGTTCGCTGGTAATCAGTAAGACTTCATTGCGAATCACGTAACTCAATCGTAATTCTTCCAGTATTAAGTTGAGTGCACTTTGCAGTGAAACTGGCTGTGACAAAGCGATGGTTACAGGCGTATCACTCGTGACCCCTTCTGCGACCAAGCCTCGGCGATCCAGATGGACGTTAATACCGGCCATCCGGCCCAGCGTATCGACTACCACGCTAAGCGGTGACTCGTTGAAATTGACATCTACATGTTTTTTCAACGACTGCTGGATCTCAACACCTGTCGGAGTCAAGCGACCCTGCTGGCGTTTCAACAAGTTACGTCGTCGCAGGGTAAGTTCTTCCCAGTTTTTCGCTTCGTCGAAAACGATTGGATTACGATCATCAAACGGCTGACTGGCTTGATCTACCGAGAAGAGAGCATCGACGAAACCTTGTTCTTTCAATTCGTTATTGGCCATTTGATCACCAATACGTTTGACGAAGCGACTTTTCCAGACCAGTGTCTGGACGACCGGCTCTTCCGGCGCCAATTCACGTGCCTGGCGAGCCAAGACCTCAGCTTCGGCGTAGCGTCGTTCATCAATCAACTCGTTAAACTGATCAACAAGTTCACCAATTCGGTTTCGTGTGTCAGCCAACTCCTGACGTTCCTGCTCGATATCATCAAGAATGGCTGCATTCCGTTCGTCCAACTCAATATCAAACAGGTTTTCGGCAATATGTTTTTCCATTTCGGCAACGCTTCGGTTCACAATACCGAGTAATCGTCGTTTCGAGCTGTCATCAAGGTCTGCCTTCTCAACATGCTCATGCAATTGCAACAGTTCTTGCAGGGCAGCACGTGGATCTTTTTCTTGCATCTCTTCAGCTCGTCGCTGAGAAGCGGTAATTTCTCGCAGCACCTTTTGTCGCAGTAACGTCTGTCGGCTATCCACTTCGGCTAGTGGCGAAGTATCAGCTGTCTGCTCGTTATTGATCCGCTGCGTGACGGACAAGAGAGTAAGTTTTTCCTGTAGCCGTTGTCGGGTCAGCGGATCCAGTTGCTTTTCATGCTGCCAGGCCTGTTGGAAGAGCCCCAACGCTTTGGCAGTCTGCTGTTGATCGAGTGCCTGCAAACCAGCGGCATAGAGACGGATTCCTGGATTCTCAGCAACCGGCTGTAATTCCGTTGCCGGAGCTGTTGTATTCTGGGCGGCGACTGTCCGAGTAGCGTCCTGGTCGGGTCGGTAGAGGCCTTGCTGCACGGGAGATGCCGGCTGGCCCGTTCCTTGTGGTGCCTGCGCGGCATAACTGGCTGCTTGGACTGCACCGTCGTTGCGTTGGGCAACCAGATCAATCTGCCGGTGCATCTGCCAGGGTTGCATTTCATTTGCTGCGAAAGCTGCTGCTGGCACATTATAACTTTCTGCCTGAACCGTCATTTGACGGGCGCTGGCCAAGTCTCCGCGATTAAGGGCAGCCATGGCCAAACCTAATATTTTCGCCACTTGCATCTTCGGATTTGCCACACCATTGGACGGGGCAACCTGATTCGCAGCCGCCTGCTGCTGGGCAATTTTCTGTAGCATCTGGTCCGGATTCACTTCGTTGGCAGTGAACTTCGCACCAATCAAACGAGCTTGGCCTGTCAGTTGCTTGGCACTGGCAAAATCTCGATAAGCCAACAAGCCGTCACTTTGCTGCATAAGAAATTCGGCAAAGTCTTGTTTATTGCGGTCCTGATTCAAAACGCTCTCCGATCGAACTGAATATTCTTTGTAACGCGCAATCAGCTGGTCTACGCGCCCAGGAGTATCCATGTTAGGAAAA
>CAZXJC010000570.1:0-3931 GCA_964640885.1 uncultured Pirellulaceae bacterium
GTTGGCGTCGATCCGTATCGGAGGCATCTGGGGACTGGCGTACTTTGGTTTTTGAGCCACCACTCGCTGGCCAGCACCCAGTAGCAAGGCGAACAGGATCACGGCTATGCAATCAAAAAGTCGACTCCATGGAAGGGATGAAGTGTTCTTGCCTCGATTTCTGAAAGCCAAGTCTCACACTCCGTTTCGTGCGGGAAATTTAAGAAAAAAAGAAAAGCGGGTGAAGGGAATCGAACCCTCATAGTCGGCTTGGGAAGCCGATGCTCTACCACTGAGCTACACCCGCGATCGTCACCGGTTATGCCATACCTTCCAGGGTCGGTCAAGTCGCAGCCGGTTTGCCAGCAGCGGCCACATCGATCATAATTGGCGACGGTTCATGTTTCCAATCGTCGTGACAAATGATCAGGAGATACCCACCGTGATAATTGACACCAGACCCCGGGCAGTGCTCTACCTCAGTGGTTGCCTCGTCGCCCTGATGACCTTATCGGGCTTGGCTCAGGATGAGTTGCCACAAATCAGCGGTGTGCAAATCCGCCTTGCCAAGAACTGGCCGGTCCCCGTTTTTGAGAAGGATGCCAAAATTACCGGACGACTCTACTTCTTCACGAAAAAGAAAGCTGGCGGCGAACCACGCCAGGGTCCCGACTGGTTTTCACCTGAGCCTTTCTACGCTCGTAATGTTCGCGACCTGGAACCAGGCAAACCGCTGGTCGTGGATGATACGTGGGATAGCTTTCCAGGTAAACTTTCCAAGCTGGAACCAGGCGACTATTACATCCAGGCGCTGCTGGACCACGATATTTATGCCTCGGACCACAATCGAGGTGTTGGCAACTTCTATAGCAAGGTGCACCACATACATTGGAGCGGACCTGGGGAGAAAGATGATCCGCCGACCGACAAGAAACCAGTGACCCTGGAACTGGTTTTGAACCAGGTGATTCCCGAGAAACCGTATCCCGAGTCGGACTGGGTTAAGAAATTGGTTATTTACAGCCCCCGTCTCTCCCTCTTTCATGGTCGGGAGGTCCTTTCTCATGCTTCGGTTAGCTTGCCAGCATCCTACTATGACCAGCCGACGCGCCGTTACCCGGTCATTTATGTCATTTCTGGTTTTGGTGGCACCTATCACTCGATGGCCAGGCGTTATGTGAAGAAGCCGGCACCACCCGAAGAAGGACAGGCGGAGTTTATCCGCGTTCTACTCGATGGGCAGTGCAAATGGGGACACCATGTTTACGCGGACAGTGCTACCAACGGGCCCCGTGGAGCATCGTTGATTCAGGAGATGATTCCTGAAGTTGATCGCCGCTATCGGACCGTTGCTGCCCGTACGGCCCGTTTTGTGACAGGGCATAGTTCCGGTGGCTGGTCTTGCCTCTGGTTGCAAGTAAATTACCCCGATACGTTTGGCGGAGTTTGGAGCACGTCACCGGATTCGATTGACTTTCGCGACTACCAGCAAGTGAATCTGTACGCCCAGCCACCGCCCAGTCTTTATTACGATGAGGAAGGTGAGCTGCGCCCGGTGGCACGCCGCGGGACCGAACCATGGTTATGGTATGAGCCATTTGGTCGCATGGATGACTGCATCGGACGGGGTGGTCAATTAAAGTCGTTTGAAGCGGTCTTTAGCCCAGCAGATGAATTTGGTTTGCCGCAGTTGTTATGGGATCGTAAAACGGGAGTCGTTGCTCAGCAGGTTCTTGGCGGCTGGCGTAACTATGACATTAATGTCTTGATTGAACGACGTTGGAAGCAATTGGAACCAAAGCTGAAAGGGAATATTCATATTGCTATGGGGGACCTCGATACCTTCTACCTCGACGGGGCCGTAGTACAGATACGCAAGACCCTGGAAAAGCTTAAGAGTGATGCTGATATCGAGATGCTAGAGGGGAAGAACCATGGTAATGTTCGAACACCGGCCCTGATGAAAAAATACCATGGCCAAATGTCGGAACAGTTTTTTCGGGATCACCCCGAACATCGCCCACAAGAATGAAATCTTAGTAAGTGGTCAAGTCTGCATCAGTTGCTTGAACCATTCGATCTCTCGGGCAATACCGGTTGCTAATTCGGGGACTTGTAGTTCCGACGGCAGTACGCCCCAGGCATAGGTCTCTACTTCGAAGGACGTGTCGAGACCAAGTTGTCGGCAGGTTGCCAGGCAAGCTTCGACATCGGCTCGCGAAGTATGCAGGTGTGCGAAAGTCTCCAGGTAAATCGGCACATGAAAATGAACTCGCCACTCCGTCCCCACTGCCTGCGCGAGATCGACCTCGTCCAGGGCGATACGGAGATCTTCATAGAACCGAGTGGAATTACCGTCGCTTGATTGAACTACGGTTTGATGCAGGTAACGGTCCTCGGCAAATCCTGCCAGTTGTTCAAGGGCAGGGGCAAGATCAGCAGAGTTGGTGACCTCGCGGGGAAGAATGACTGCCGAAGAGACCTGAACCTTACCAACTTGTAAACCTGCATTTACGTAGCGATTCAAGACTTCGGCTTGCGGTTCGAACATGACGGCTGCATGGCAGACGTCGTGACAGACACGCAGGTAACGTCGCGTTGTCTCTTCGTTGCCGGCTGGCAGCAGGTAGTTCTGAAAGAAGTTGACGATGTCCTCGCCGCGGTCTAAATAACAGCCAGGTTCCGGATCCAGGCAAATGGAAATACAGCGGCCCGACTCTTCTTCGAGCTGACGCAGCTGCTCGGCAAGCTCCAGTAAGTGTTGGGCTGCCTGCTGCAGATCTGCTTCAGCAGGCGCGGGAGTTCCCCAGCAAATCGGTAAAGTGGAAATGGTCGCTTCTTGTTCGGCGGGCAATAGCCGATCCAGCAGGTTAACCAGGTCTGCCGTGTAAGCTTGCCGTGCCGGTTCGAACCAGGTTGGCTGATAGACGTTGTGCTTGACGATTTCTTGGTGAAAATCTCCAAACGGGAATCCGTTCATCGTGTAGGGAACCAGGCCGCTTTCGGTTAACCAGTCCCGGAAATCATCAAACTGCTCATCCTGTCGCAGCTTGGCAGCTGCCGAGGCAGATAACCACAAACCAATTCCCATGGGAGCGTCGGGAGAGACAATGCTTTTGACGCCGAGGGCATGTTGTTGCAGATTTTGCCGCGTCGTTTGCAGATCGGCGCCTGCGTGAACATTCGTGCAATAACCGAGGGGCTGGTCCATGGAATTGGCAGGAAAAAGAGGATGATTGGTCTGGAGAGACTCATTGTATCACGAGCAGAATTAGAGGCCAGTCGTGTGCCTGGGGAACTTGTCAGTGACGGCACTCTCTCCGACAATAGACAACTTGGAAATGTTTTTTCTCAATTGCACTCAGCGGCTGTTTGGCCGGGAGAAAGAAATGAATCGACCGCGAGGATCAGTCTCCTATGACAATACGGGGCGTATTGTCCTGGTGACCGGCGGCGCCAGTGGGATCGGCCAGGTGCTCTGCCAGAGATTCGCCGAGTCCGGTGCCCAGGTGGTTTGTATCGATATCGTGGAGCCAACGGCCCACGACGAAATCGAGGCAATTGCTTACCGTCGAGCGGATGTATCAGTAGAAGCCGAGTGTGAACAGGCAGTTGCCTGGACGGTTGAACAATATGGTGCCCTGGATGTGCTGATCAACAATGCAGCCATTCAGCCGCGCGAATCGTATGTGCCACTGGACCAGATGCCAGCTGACTTGTGGCAGCAAATGGTGGGGATCAATTTTTCGGGCTATTCCTTTATGGCTAAGTACGCGCTGCGCCAAATGAAACAACAGTCTCAGGGCGTGGTGGTTAACGTGGCCAGCGGACAAGGTCATCGAACCGCTCGACAGGTACCTGCTTATGGTCCGATTAAAGCGGCCAATATTATGCAGGCTCGGCAGTGGGGACTTGAATATGCACGTGATGGGGTGCGTGTCGTGTCAGTGTC
>CAZXJC010000571.1:0-3045 GCA_964640885.1 uncultured Pirellulaceae bacterium
GTGTATCGCGGCATGAAGCCAGTGCGGTTTCCTATAACTTATTACGGGCACAACTGGCCTTTTCCCTTGGATGAAAATACATTCTCAACACATCAGCTGACGGCTCCACTCGCTGGCAATCAACGTCCAATCCACCAGGGTTCCAGGTTCGGGTCCCCGAGAAATACCAGGCTCCGCTGTTAAGCTGGTTTCGGGGCTTGGAGTCAAGTCTTACCAAGTTGGACCACCAAGTGGTACTCCATGCTCAACTTGACCTGCAGCGAAAACCTGGTCAAGCGTTCCCTGGGCTACCTCGGTTTCAACTACCTTCCTTCCGATCAAAGCAGGGTGCGAACTTGCCCGCCCAACCGGTCACACCAACTCGCGTCGACTAACCATAATTCAACCGCGAAGGTGAACCGCGAGCAATCGGCACATCTAGCAGCATCGGTTCGTCAACATCAAAAGAACCCTTGAGCCAGTCACTGACTTCATCTGGTTCCGAAGTGCGGTGTGCCTGGATTCCGAATGATTGGGCCAGCGCTACGAGATCTACTTCCGGTTCGCGCAAATCCATTGCTTCGTAATTTCCCTGCTGTGCCTGAGGCAACTCGAATTCATTCGCACAGACCTTCAATATCTGGTATTGAGCGTTGTTGCAAATCACAAATTTCACGGGAATCTTGTGGTGCGCCGCGGACCAGAGGCCTTGGATGCCATACATCGAGGCGCCTTCCCCGAGCAACCCCAGCACGGGCCGTTCCGGCCATGCCAGCTGTGCTCCGATTGCACAACCCAATCCCCAACCGAGAGCCCATCCTCGGTGCCCAAAATAGCTGCTCTCACGAGTCAGCTTACCTAACCGTTCCAATGTCGTATTGGTCGTTGTAACGGCCTCTTCAACAACCGCCACATTCTCGGGAATGACACGTGCCACCGCATTCATTAAGCAAAGTGGTGTCATGGGACGCTGATCGGCTTGCGAATCAATTTTCCGTTGCAGCTCTTCCCGCGCTGCCTGGTGCTGACTGCCATAGGCCTCAACACGCTGCTGGGCCTGCTCTACCTGCTCCGGGGTCATTTGCCGACCAAGCAATTCCGCCAACTCCTCCAGTCCTGCTCGCGTGTGCCCCCAGAGACCAACGGCCACCGGGTAGTTCTTACCCAATTGCCAGGGATCTTCATCAAGGTGCACAAGTTTAATGTGTTCGGGAATTGCCCTCGACGGCTCGTGGTAAATATACTGTCGGAACAAATCCATGCCCGTAACCAGTAAGACGGCAAAGTCTGCCAGCCGGTCACGAACTTCAGGCGACCAAAGAGGTAAACCCTGTCCATTGAGTGGATGGTCACTAGGAAACGCCAGCCGACCATGGGTAGTACCTGACTCCGTCATCACCGGTGCTCCGAGTTGTTCCGCGACGGCCACCAGGGCATCCATTGCTTGGCGTTCTGAGACACGGCTACCAGCTAAGATGCCGGGATTCTTCGCTTGGCGGAGAACGTCAACCGCCTCGTCTAATGCCTCGCGAGAAGGACGAATTGCCGGGTTGGGTAGTCGAATCGGACTCAAATCAAGCGATTCCGACCACTCCATCTGAACATCTACCGGCATCGACAAGAAGACGGGACCTGTCGGTGGAGTCAACGCCGTTTGAACAGCTCGCCGCAACGCTGCTGGTAAATCCTCCACACGGGAAACCTCGACGGCCCACTTGGTCCAAGGACGTACGACCGAAACCATATCACCAGCAAGAATTGGTTCTTCAAAAAGAAGCCGACGGTCCTGCTGTCCGGCCGTCACCAGTAACGGCGGCCCCTCGCGAAAGGCGTTGTACAGCATCCCCATGCTGTTGCCCAATCCGCAACTGATGTGCAAATTAACAACGCCCAGCGACCGTGATGCCATGCTGTAACCATCTGCCATGGCCATCACCGGCACTTCTTGCAAACCCAGGATGTACTGGATCCGCCGGTCTGTCACCATGGCATCGTTCAACGGCAACTCGGTGGAACCGGGATTACCAAAGATATATTGCACGCCAAACTCGGCAAGCAAATCCAGGAAAGCCTGAATCCCTGTAGATGACATCGATCAACACCGTTTTCATTCTGTCACTGCTGGCATGAGCATACCTGTCGCAATGCCGGCAAACGACCAAACCCAATTCCTGCCTGAAACGACAGGACTGAAGCTACGAACCTGTTAAGTTCCGATCGTAACACTGCGACTGTACCAACACAATCAGAGCAGGCTGCCAAAAAGACCGACTCTGGTTCACCATACTTTTAATGCCGTCCAGACCAGGCGTGATTTTTCCAGAGTGGCTCTGGCTTGTTGGTGTAGGAGGTCCCAACGACCGTCGCTTCGCCGACGATCTCTGAGTTTTCACTGGTAGTCGAAACACGGGCATCAGAAAACGAAAAAGGTGGACTCGGATGGGCCATGCAACCGTCACAGGCCTCAGGTGGATCACTGGTCCACTCGCCCCAATAAACATCCCCACAACCAGCTCCGCAGGTCAAACAACGAAGCAACCTGGCGCCAGGAAACACCCGGCATCGACAGGCCGCCACCTCGCCACAGCGATGACAGGCACCGTCACTGACGTGCGGTGCCGTTGAATCCATCACCGTCGGCATCATGTTCACACCGCTACTGAGGTAAGTACCTCGTTGAGCACACCCCATCATCGTCCCCAAAACCAGGGTCAGCAGGCTAATCCGATGGAACCAATACATGCTTCTCTCCAGGGCTGAAGTTACTGGCACAGAACGAGAATCTCTGGCCAGTTTCATCGGCAAAAGATGGCGGGCTAATCGACAAAAACTGCCTAATCGATACATCTTCGCGCTGAAAACTAGCTGGCATCCGCTCCACAGCCCCCACGGAGCTGGTTTTGCTAGCTGTTAGCCAAGGCCAGCAATGAGGCGATCACCCATTTGGGCTGTCGTCAGGATACCACCGAGATCCGGGGTGCCTTCTCCACTCTCCAGTGTCCGGGCCACTGCTTCCCGAATAGCCCCGGCAGCCGCAAACAATTGCAGATGGTCCAGCATCATTGC
>CAZXJC010000572.1:0-4641 GCA_964640885.1 uncultured Pirellulaceae bacterium
GATCATGCGGCGTGGCGTCTTCGACAACAACGACAAACCCCGCTTGAACCAGAGCATCCTGGCAGCCAAATCGTGGGCCGCACCGCAGGGAGTTCAAGTCGTACTCGATGGCAAACTGCCTAGCGAATTTGCCAACGAACGAACTACCGGTGAGCACTTCACCTACCAGATGCGGACCGGAAAAAAACGACTGCGGGTTGTTAAAGTCGCATCCCAGCAGCAAGCACAATCGGGCGACATCATTGAATTCACTATCCGCTTCGACAACACGGGTGACCAGACCATCGGTAACGTCACTGTCCTGGACAACCTCACTCCCCGACTGGAATACATCCCGGAAAGTCAGAGCTGTTCCGTAAAAGGAAATTTCCTGACCCAGGAAAACGACGGACGATCGCTGCTGCTGCGGTGGGAAATCACAGATCCGTTGAAAGTCGGAGAAGGTGGCATCATTCGATTCAAGTGTCGAGTTCGCTAACCCTCTGAAGCCGATTTGGACGAACTGCTATGTCCCATTCCTGGATCGCTGACCGCACAACCGCTTTTGACAGCAGCGGAATACGCAAGGTCTTTGACCTTGCCAGCACCCTCACCGACCCGGTTAATCTCTCCATCGGACAACCCGACTTCGATGTTCCCGAAGAGATTCGCCTCGCTTGCATCGATGCCATCCAATCACGGAAAAACGGCTATGCCCTTACGCAAGGGATGCCCGTGTTGCGAGAAAAACTGCAACAGCGGATCGACCAGCAACTCTCCCATGACGATCGATCTGTCTTCGTCTGCTCCGGCACTAGCGGCGGCCTGGTACTGGCCATGCTCTCGCTGGTAAACCCAGGGGATGAAGTAATCCTTTTCGATCCATTTTTCGTGATGTATCCCTCCCTGGTCAAGCTCGTGGGGGGCAACCCGGTACTAGTCGACACCTATCCCGATTTCCGTATTGACTGCAACCGGGTCGCTGAGGCTATCACATCAAAAACCAAGCTCATCCTGCTCAACAGCCCGGCCAACCCGACCGGTTTCACCGCCAGCGAAGAAGAAATCCGTCAACTGGCGGAACTGGCACAACAGAAAGATGTAGCCCTTGTCAGTGATGAGATTTACAGCCAGTTCTGCTACGACACCGATTTTGTCTCCCCCGCTCAGTTTAACGAACAGACAATCGTGATCGACGGGTTCTCCAAGAGCCATGCCATGACAGGCTGGCGCGTCGGCATGGTCCACGGCCCCGGTGAAATCATCGAAACGATGATCAAGCTACAGCAGTACTCGTTTGTCTGTTCACCCCAGCCTGCCCAATGGGCGGCGGCTGTCGCCATGGACGTTAAGATCGACCAGCACATCGACGCCTACCGGCAGAAACGGGATCGGCTAGTGGCTGGCCTCGCCGACCACTATGAACTGGTCGAACCACGGGGCGCCTTTTACGCCTTCCCCAAGGCCCCAGCAGGCCAAACGGGTAGCCAGTTCGTGGAGCAAGCGATCGAGCAGAACCTGCTTATCATCCCGGGCAACATCTTCAGCCAACACGATACTCACTTTCGCATCTCGTACGCAGCCGACAACGAGACGATCGACCGGGGGATTCGCATCCTGCAAGACCTGGCCGCAGCTTGAATGAAGATCCTGGCGACTCGGACTAACTTTGTTAGCGACTGGGGGCTGGCAACAACTCCAGCACACTCAGGATCGCGCGGTGATCCGAGGCGATTTGCTCCTCCAGGACCTTAACTGACTTAACACGCCAACGCTGTTGCGGACGGTAGAGTACGAAGTCGATTTGCCGCTTGGGTTCCTTCACCGGCACCGTCGCTAGTGGCTTGAGCCCGTTACTGTTAGTCCAGCTGCGCAAGAAGATCGGCAACACCTGGCCGCTAAGTTGCGAATTCAAATCACCGGCCAGTAGCCCCACCGTCTCCCCCTTGGCACGAACAACCTTCTCCAAGGCTCGGGCGGAGGCGAGACGTTCGGTTGGATCAGGCCGATGGTCCAGGTGGGTCACCCACAACAGCAAACTCCCGTGTCCACCCGGTAAGAGGATCTCTGCCTCCAGTGCTCCCCGCTGCTCCCCATCATCATGATTGGGCAACTTGTGATTTCGATGTGCCTTTATCGGAAAACGGGAGAGAATCCCATTCCCATAGTCTCCTCCCTGGAAAGCAATATTCTGCTCGAAGATAATCTTCATCCCCGTCAACTTGGCAAGGATGGCCGGCTGATCGAGTTGCTCGCTGCGCTTCGTATGTCGATCCACTTCCTGCAGGGCAACCAGGTCTGGCTTCACCGCAGTGATCACACCCGCAATGCGGGGCAAATCAAGCTTGCCGTCAATTCCTTCACCATGGTGAATATTGTAGCTTAGCACCCGGATCGTCAACGGCTCAGCTGCCGTCAATAGGGTACCTGCCAGCAAAGCGATCAGCACGGGAAGCAGTAATCCCGCCAAACGTATAACGGACCTGTCAGTTGTCTTCATTTCAGAGAACTCTCCTTACACTGTTCCAAAATCCTCACGAGCCATCATAACATTCTCGCCGCTACGAGTTTGCCGGGAAGCAACAAAAAAACCGCAGTGGCCTTCAAAAAGACCACTGCGGGATTTCTCGCGGAAAAATGAACAAACCGTGAGAAGACTAAATCATTACTCCCGATCAACGGGAAATACGTCAAGCACTCTTGTTTCGGCGCACCGGCGTGGCAGCTTCAAACAACTGCTTTTCGCCAGAAACCACTTCGCTCGTCAAACGGTAAGAACCACCGTCCTTCTGCTCTGGCAGATGAAACATGATATCGAGCATCACTTCCTCGATAATCGAACGTAGCCCACGAGCTCCAGTTCCCTTGCCCATGGCTCGCCGGGCGATTGCTCGCAACGCATCGTCGGTAAATTCCAGGTCGCTCTTCTCCATCGCAAACAGACTCTCGTACTGCTTGGTCAGGGCGTTCTTCGGTTCGGTAAGAACACGAACCAACCCCTCTTCGTCCAATGGTGAAAGCGAGGTACAGATCGGTAAACGTCCTACCAGTTCCGGAATTAGTCCGAATTCCAGCACATCATCAGTACCGACCTGCGGCAACAATTCTGCTAAATCAGACTCGTCTTTAAACCCGGAGACCTGGCCAAAACCAATCGTGCGGCGACCCAGTCGGCGACGAATAATGTCTTCGATACCAACAAACGTTCCACCACAGATAAAGAGAATGTTACTTGTTTCCATCTGGATGTACTGCTGTTCCGGATGCTTACGCCCACCTTGCGGCGGCACATTAGCAGTAGTTCCTTCCAGCATCTTCAACAAAGCCTGCTGAACACCTTCCCCGGAAACATCACGAGTAATAGAGACGTTCTGACTGGTCTTACCAATCTTGTCGATCTCGTCAATGTAAAGAACACCCCGCTGTGCTGCTTCCAGGTCAAAATCGGCCGAGTGCAACAACTTGAGCAACAGGTTCTCAACATCCTCACCCACGTAACCCGCTTCGGTTAGGGTGGTCGCATCGCCAATGGCAAACGGCACATTCAGAACACGAGCCAGGGTCCGAGCCAGCAAAGTCTTGCCAGATCCGGTCGGACCGACGAGCAGGATATTCGATTTCTCGACTTCCACTCCAGAACCTTCCCAACCCATGGAAAGTCGCTTGTAGTGGTTGTGAACCGCAACCGCCAAAACTCGCTTGGCCTGTTCCTGCCCAATCACATATTGATCCATTTGTTCCACGATGGAACGGGGCGTCGGAATCTTGTTGAACAACTGATCTGTCGTTCCCCGACGACGCTGTTCCTGGTCCAGGATCGACTGGCACAACTCAATACATTCGTTGCAGATATAGACATCGCCAGGCCCTTCAACAAGTGGCCCAACGTCACGATAACTCTTGCGGCAAAAAGAACAAAAAGCGTTCTTCTTGGTCGTACTGCCTCGACGTTCTCCGCCCTGATCGTTTCCAGAGGGCATAGTAACTCCTTTCGGACACCTAATTCCGGCCCATAGCCAGGCCAGGTTAGTTTATCTATATCACAGGTGTCGCTCGAAATTGACCGAAAGGCAATCAAATGGATCGATGCCAAGGCCCCGTGGGGCATCCTTGTCCGCGATGGTCGAGCTGTTATTTCTTACCAGCTAAAGTAATTCAAAGTAGTTTGCCGGCGATCTCCCAGACCGTGGCTTATCTCTAGGTAACCAACTCCGAACTTTTAAGATCCGTCTGCAGCAACCGGGCAGGCTCCTGGGAGCCCATCTGCCAAAGGCGAGAATTTCGCTTCAATCCTCGTCACTGTTACTGTTTAACTGATCCAACTCCTCCTGGAGTTGTTCACCTAACGTAGTCTTTATAGTTCGGTATTCCGTGTCGTTAATGTCACCCTGCTGATGGATTTCTCGGAAATTCGTTAGCAGTTCATTGGCCGTTAGCTGGTCTTCATCGGTGCGATCCCGAAACCTTAGCACGATGTAGTAACCAATGGTCATTAGGACCAGTAAAGCCGACACGTACAGAACAGCCTGTGCTTCCGTTGTGGTCAGAAATTTCAACATCTGGTAACACTAAATCAAGACCGAGAAATCATTTCCATGGGTTTGCTGATGAGCATACATGCAATATTATGCACATTGGGTATAGGACGTCCAGAAATCACAA